>JAUVQP010000127.1 GCA_030598075.1 Miltoncostaeaceae bacterium
CCACAGCGCCCCGAGGCCGAGCCCGATCAGGTAGATGGCCACGCTGAGTCCCGATCCCAGGAGACCGGGGAGGCCGGCGACCAGGAGGGAGCCCCCGACCGCGAGAAACGCGAGGCCGCCGATGGCGACGACCCCCCGGCGGGGCTCCCCCCCGAAGGCCGACTCGAGCTTTCCGGGCCCGTCCTCGGTCGGCAGCGCGAGCCACGCGAGAACGTAGAGCAGCGCGCCCGCTCCGGCGAGGACCGTCAGCAGAACGAAGCCGATCCGCGGGATGAGCGGGTCGATGTTGAAGTGTCGGGCGATTCCTGCGGCGACGCCGCCCGCCATGCGCTGGCGCGATCGCACCACGCCCGTGCGCGAGGGCGAGGGCGGTTCCTCGCTCGACTCCCGGCGCCGTGTCTTGGCGCCGCGGATGGATCCTTCCTTGAGTGTGTGCATGTTCGACATGGTCGCGGGCGAGCGAGGTCGGGTCTATGGGGGATGACCCCGACTCCGGCCTCGGGGGTGCCCGTCCCACCCGAGGGTTTATCCGCATGGCTGACGCGATCCTGCCTGTGCCATCATCGCGGAAGGACTCATGGCGACGACGACATCACGAGGGGGCCGCACGGCGCGAAGCTGGCGGCCGGGAAGCGGCCTCATCGTGGCCGGCGTCGCGTCGCGGCTCGCCGGCGACATCGGCGTTCCCGTGTGGCTCGTTCGCGCCGCCTTCGTCGGCCTCGCGGTCACCGGCATCGGAGTCATCCTGTACGCGGCGCTCGTCGTGGCGGCGCCGAATCCCGGCTACGACGCCGCTGGTGTGGCGGGGCTCTTTCGCGCGACGGCGGTCGCGATCGTCGCGGCGGGCGCGCTGTTGGTGGTGCGCGCCATCGGTCTGTGGCCCGACGACGGCCTCATGTGGTCGCTTCTGGTCGTTGCCATCGGCGTCGCGGTCATCTGGCAGCGGGTCGAGGCTCGCCAGCCGGGGCGCTGGCGGCGCCTGACCTCCCGTGCCGACGTGGGGCCGATCGGCGACGCTCTTGGCGGGCGGGCCGCCGCGATTCGCCTGGTGGCCGGCGGAGCACTCGTCATCGCGGGCGTCGCAGGCCTCTTGGTGGCGGTCGACGCGCTCGCGGCGGCCCGGGAGGGGGCGGTGGCCATGCTCGCCGCGGCGGCCGGGGTGACCCTCATCCTCGGTCCCTGGTTGGTCCGGCTGGGCCGCGCCTACAGCGAGGAGCGGTCCGGGCGGATCCGGGCGCAGGAGCGCGAGGAGATGGCGGCCCAAATTCACGACTCCACGCTCCAGACCCTCGCGCTGATCCAGCGCTCGGCGGGCGACGGCGCCGAGACCGCTCGCCTGGCGCGCCGCGGCGAGCGCGAGCTGCGCGGCTGGCTGTTCCCCGACGCCGCCGGTCGGTCGGGGGGTTTGCGCGAGGCGATGCAGACGACGAGCGTCGACGTCGAGGGCCTCTTCGACGTCAGCATCGAGGTCGTCTCGGTCGGCGACGCTCCCATGAGCGAGCCCCTTGCCGCGCTCGTGGCGGCGTCGCGCGAGGCGCTGGTCAACGCCGCGAAGTTCTCGGGGCAGTCCGGGCTGAGCCTCTTCTTCGAGGTCGAGGGAGGCCGCGCCAAGGCATACGTCCGCGACGGCGGAGGCGGCTTCGACCCCGAGAGCGTGTCCGACGACCGGCGAGGCATCCGCGACTCGATCGTGGGACGGCTCGAGCGCCACGGCGGCAGCGGCAAGGTGACCTCCGAGCCCGGTGGCGGCACCGAGGTCGAGATGGAGGTTCCGCGCCGTCCGTGATCCCCCCCTGTCGCGTGGTCATCGTCGATGACCATCCGCTGTTCGTCTCGGGCGTGCGCGCCGAGATCGAGCACGACCTCGACGTGGTGGCCACGGCCAACGGCGTCGACGACGCCATCAAGGCGATCGTCGCCGAGCGGCCGGACGTGGTGTTGCTCGACGTCCACATGCCGGGGGGCGGCGGCAGGGCCGTCATCGAGGGGATCGCGGCGACCGGCATCCAGACCGCGTTCCTCGCGCTGTCGGTGTCGGACGAGCCGCGCGACGTCATCGATGTCATCCAGGCCGGGGCGCGCGGCTACGTCACCAAGACCATCTCACCGGCCGACCTCGTCGACGCCACGCGGCGCGTGCACGACGGCGACGCGGTCTTCTCTCCGCGCCTCGCCGGGTTCGTGCTGGACGCCTTTCGCGAAGGAGGGGCCGACTCCGACCCGGAGCTCGGTCGACTGACGGCCCGCGAGCGCGAGGTGCTTCGACTCATCGCGCGCGGCCACGCCTACAAGGAGTGCGCCCGCCGTCTGGGCATCTCACCCAAGACCGTCGAGCATCACGTCTCGTCGGTACTTCGGAAGCTGCAGCTCACCTCCCGGCACGAGTTGACCCGCTGGGCCACCGACCGTCGCCTTGTCTAGGGTGCTTCCGAGCAGCCGGCTCGCTGTCAGGCGTCGCGAGCACGGAGTTCTCGGCTCGGCCGCCAGCCCCGCGGCCGGCCTCGGGCTGGGCCGTCGTCCTGTCCGACGCTCGCGCGACCCAAGCGAGCGAGCCGACGTCATCCGGCGCCGTGTCCAAATTGGTACGGCGGTTCGTGGTAGGGATGACGGCGCGAGGTCGAGACGTCGATGGGGCCCCGGTCGCAAAGGAGACGACCATGAGCAAGGTTACGGTGATGGGCACGTTCAGGTGCAAGGACGGCAAGGCCGAGGAGATGGAGGCGGTGCTCGCCGCGATGGTCGAGGCCGCCACCGGCGAACCTGGGGTCGAGATCTACTCGTACCACCGCGGCGAGGAGAACACCTTCTGGTTCTTCGCCCTGATGGCCGACGGGGAGTCGATGCAGAACCACGGCCAAAGTGAGGCGATGCGGGCGGCCATGTCGGCGTTTGGGCCGCTAGTCGAGGGGCCGCCGCAGATGACGGTCACCACCCCGGTCGCCGCCCTCGGCCTGGACCTCTGATGGCGCGGTAACTGCCGTCGGTCTTCCCGCAGGAGGGCGCCGAACCACCCCCGCCCGAGCGCGCCGAGATGAGCATGGCGCGCGCCGCCCCCTCAGAGCAGCCGGAGGCAGCCGGCGCGTGGATCCTCTGCGGCGCCCGTCCGAGGAGACGCCGTGATGCAAAAGGCGAAGCTCCAGGGCCTCTAGCCAGCGGCGACTACTTGAGACGAAAGGTGATGCGGCCCCGGTTGAGGTCGTACGGCGACAACTCGACCTTGACGCGGTCTCCGGGGTTGATGCGGATGCGGAAGCGGCGGAGCTTGCCCGCCATGTGGGCCAGAACATCGTGCCCGTTGTCGAGCCGCACCGTGAACATCGTGTTGGGCAGAGCCTCGGTGACCTCGCCCTCGACCTCGATCGCCTCTTCTTTTTGCTTCGTCCCCAAACCTTTTCCTTCGCCGGCGCGCCCGCCTCATGCAAGGCGCAACGAGCCAAGGGTAGCCGAATGGTGGACGGCCCGAACCCCCTCTCGAGGCTTTCGCCAACCCGCTCTCGGCGTGCCGGGTCGAGCGTCTTCGCCTCTCGCGGGCCGGGCTGGCCGCTCTATCCTGCCCGCGCGCGCGTCGGAGCGCTGGGCGTCGCCCCGAGCTGGCCGGACAGCGCCCCGGCCGCGCAGAGCCGTTCGAGGCCGTCGACGACCTTGGGGCAGAAGCGGGTTCCCCGCTGCATGCCCACGATCGCCAGGGCCGCGGCCGCGGCGTGGGGTTCGCCGCCGCCGTCGGCTTCGACGACCGTCAGCATGTCCCAGGCCTCGGCGACCGCGATGAGGCGTGCGCCGTCCGGGATCGACTCTCCCGCGAGCCCGTCCGGATGGCCCGAGCCGTCGAAGTGCTCCAGATGGTGGCGCACCCAGGACACCTGCTCATCATCGAGAAGCTCGCCGGCGGTTTTGTCGCCGAGCTCCCGGGCTTCGCTCAAACGATCGCGCTCGTGGTCGTCGGTGGGCTGTCCCCACTCGACGGCCGCGTCGACGCCGACCTTTCCGGCGTCGTGCACCTGGGCCGCCTCGCGGAGAAGCACCGCCCTGTCGAGCGGCCACGACAGGGCGGTGGACAACTGCACGGCCAGGTCGGCCACCCGCTCCGAGTGTCCCTCCAGGCCCGGCCCGCGGGCGTCGAGGTGCCACGCCAGGACGCGGAGCGCCGAGAGCTTGGACGACGCCGCGCCGCGCGCCTCCGCCTTGCTGGCGATGAGCCCCTCTGCGACGTCGAAGGAGTAGCGCTCCGCTCGGTCTCGCCCCGATTCCTTCGCGTAGTAGAGGGCGATGTCGGCGTGCTTGTAGAGGTCGTCCGGCTCGTTGGCCTCACTCAGGTCGGCGATGCCGAACGAGGCCGTCAGGGCTCCGACGACCGGGAAGTCGGCCGCGAGGATGACGTCGCGCAGGCGTTCCGCCGCCAGGATCGCGTCGTCCGCGTCGGCGCCCGGCAGAAGCCAGGCGAACTCCTCGCCGCCGACGCGCCCCACGACGTCGCTGGGCCGTGCCGTCTCCGCCAGGCTCGCTGCCGCAACCTTCAGGACGTCGTCACCCACCTGGTGGCCGTGGTTGTCGTTCACGGACTTGAAATGGTCGAGGTCCATCAGGATCAGCGCAAGGGGCTCGCCGGAGCGCGACGTCCGCGCCAGCTCCTCGGACAACCGCTCGTGAAAGCGCCGGTGGTTGGGAAGCCCGGTGAGCGGATCCCGCTCCGCGCGGATCTCGAGATTCCTCCTGGCCTCGGCGTTGGCCAGTGCCATCTCGA
>JAUVQP010000057.1 GCA_030598075.1 Miltoncostaeaceae bacterium
TCGCGCTGGATCGACGGGAGGGCGACGCTGACCACGGTGGCGTCCAACAGGATCATCGACAGTGACCCCGTCATCGCGACGAGCACCCACCAGCGACGGGCGTCCTCGGTGGCCGGCGAAGTCACCGGGACGAGGACTCGATCGTCTGAGCGCCGTCGCTCACGACCATGGGCGTGAAGCGTAACGAGAGGGATATCGGCTCTCCGAGATCCCCGGCGAGGTCGGCGGCCGCCTTGTTCACCTCCGCCTGGCTCGGCACGTCCCCCGTGCCGCCGATCGCGACGATGACCTGCGTGGGGCTCACCGACTGGTTGACGTCGACCGACAGCACGACCGAGTCGGCGCCGCTCTGCTCGATGAACGCCTCGGCGGCGGTCTGAACGATGCCGTCGGCCTGCGTGTCCCTAAGGAGCGCGGTCCCCTGTGCCCAGAGCGGATATGCCACCGCTATCACGATCAGCGCGCTGACCGCGAGGCCGACGCGTATCTCGCGCGAGTAGCCGATCGATCGCGCCGACGGGACGAACCCGGTGGCCAGGAAGACGAGGCTCGCGGCGAGCACGATGCCCGCCAGGTTCGTGGCGAGCAGTAGCATCGCGCCCACGGCGAGATCGGTCTCCCCGCGGCCGATAAGCGTGCCGGCGGTGGCCAGCGGGGGGACCAGCGCCACGGCGATCGCCACGCCGGGAAGCGCCCCTCCCGCCCGCGTCCGGATCGTCACGTACGCACCCGCGGCTCCCGCGGCGAGCGCGACGCCAAGATCGAGCATGGTGGGCTCGGTGCGCTGGAGGATCTGCTCCGAGAGCGTGGGCTCGCGCCGGGATGTCGCCAGACCGATGAGCGCCGCCAAGGCGACGCTGCCGACGATGGCCAGCACGGTGACCAGGGCGGCCATTAGCTGACGGCGGGGCCAGACCATGACGCTCGCCGCCGAGAACGCGAGGATGGGAGTCATCATCGGCGCGATCAACATGGCGCCGATGACCACCGCCACAGAGTCCGCCAGGAGCCCGAAGGTCGCGATCGCCACCGAGAGCGTCATGAGCGTCGCGAAGCGGTAGAGGTTCGGAACGAAGTCCGCGCCCTCGAAGAAGAGCTGGTCCAGCGCGGTGTGGCGCTCGCCGGGGCTCAGCTCGCGTCGGCGCCCCAGCCAGGAGAAGAGGGCGCGGCGGGGGACCCCGCCGTCCGGCGCGCCGCCAGGGGCGCGACCGCGGCTCGGGTCCGGACGTTCAGGCTCGTCGTGATCGATTACAAGGCTCCCGCTCAGGCCGGCCGGAGCCCGCATAACCTGACCCGGCCGCAGCGGAGCATTTCTCCCTGCGGCGGGTGGTCTCCTTGTGGCGAGGTCGCGGTCGCGCCCCGGCGCGACGACCCAAGCGAGCGAAGCGGCGTCGCTCGTGCCCGGGGCGGCGCCTCAGCCCGGCCGCTCGCCGCGGCGGCCGGCGCGCTCGACGAGCATCGCCGGCGGAGCGAGGCGAGGCGCCGTGCCGGACAGGGCGTCCATGCTTTCGACGAGCGCGGACAGGCCCCTCGCCTCGGACCACGCGCACGGGCCAGTCTCCCAGCCGCAGCCCGCCCGCATCGCCAGATCGACGTCGTCCGGACCGGCAATCCGCTCCTCGATGCAGCGATACGCCTCGTTGAGAGCTCCGAGGTAGTAGCGCTCCGCGACATCGCGGCCCGCGTCGTCGGGGGCGGCCTCGGGAGCCTGCCGCTCGAAGAAGCCCCCGCCGGACTTCCGCCCCAGGCGGCCGGCGGAGACCTGCGTCTCGATCTCGCCTCCGTCCTCGAAACGCTCCCCGTAGGCGCCCTCCAGGTCGGAGCGGACGCGCGACATCGTGTCGAGGCCGATCAGATCGCCCAGAGCGAAGGGGCCCATGGGCGCAGGACCCGCGTCGACCACCGCGGCGTCCGCGGCGGCACGATCGGCGCCGGTCTCGGCGGCGCGCCGATAGGCCTCGGCCATCGCCCGCACGAGGATTCGGTTGACGAGGAATCCGGGGCACTCGCGCACCCGGACCGGGGCCTTCCCCAGGGAGCGGGCGAACTCCTCGCCCGCGGCCATCGTGGCCTCGCTCGTCCGCTCGCCTTGGATGACCTCGACCAGCTTCATCACGCTCGCGGGGTTGAAGAAGTGGAGCCCCAGCACCCGATGGGGACGAGCGGTCCTCGCGGCCATCTCGCTGATGGACAACCCGGACGTGTTCGACGCGATCAGGGCTTCGGCGGGGAGCGCGGCGTCGAGACGGGCGATGACGTCGTGCTTGACGGCCATGATCTCGGGCACGGCCTCGATGCCGAGGTCGCGGTCCGCCAGATCGGCATCGTCGCTCGCGGTTCTGATCCGCGCCACGATCGCCTCCGCTTCCTCTTGGGTCATGCGCCCGCGCTTGACGCGCCGGGCGCCGATCTCGGCCGCGTGGGCGATGCCGCGCGCGAGCGCCGCGGGATCCGAGTCGAGCAGCACGACGTCGAGCCCACCGGCCGCTGAGACCTGGGCGATCTCGCTGCCCATCACGCCGGCGCCCAGCACCGCCACCTTCTTGATCACGCTCGCTCCCTCCCTCTCGATCTCGATCGGGCCCCGGGAGGCATGACGAGTGCCTCGCCGCTGAGCACGGTGCTCCCGTCGCGCTCGACGGTAGTCTCGAGAACCACCCTCCCCTTTTCCGCGACGATCTCCTTCACCGTCGCGATGGCCGTCAGCTTGTCGTCGGGATAGACGGCAGCGAGCCATCTGAGTGTCTGCGACATGTAGATCGTTCCGGGACCCGGCAGTTGCGTTCCGAGGACCGCCGAGACCAGGCCGGCCGTCAGCACGCCGTGGACGACCCGGGCCCTGAATATGCTTCCGGCAGCCCATCCGGCGTCGACGTGAGCGGGGTTGTCGTCGCCCGAGAGCCGCGCGAAAGCCTCGACATCCTCTTGGGTGAAGGTCTTCGTGACGCTCGCGCTGTCGCCCACCGCGAGCTGGTCGATCGTCTTGCCGGGGGGATGGGTGGGAAAACCCGCGGGGGATCCGTCGGGCATGGGCGACTCCTTTCTGGGTGCTGTTCGGGTCCGTCGGCACGCGACGGGCGGTCCGGGCGCGGTCCGGAATGGCTACCGTTCGAGGAACCGACCATGGGTGCAGTCTGCACCGACAAGAATTGGTCGTGTCAAGGTGAAGTTCTCACCCATCCCACGATCCCGGAGGGGCCGTGCCCGTTGATCTCGAGCGCCGCGGGGCCGTCGCGCTGCTGACGCTGAATCAGCCGAAGGTCTTGAACGCGCTCTCGCCCTCCATGATCGAGCAGATCGAGCAGCACCTCGACGAGATCGAGGGCGCCCCGGCCGCGCGCGCCGTGGTCATCACCGGCGCCGGCGAGAGGGCATTCTGCGCCGGCGCGGACATCAAGAACATGCGCACCGCAAGCCCGATCGAGGCGCGGGCGTTCGCACGGCTCGGCCACGATCTGATGGACCGCATCGAGGGCTTCGCCCGTCCGGTCGTGGCGGCCGTCAACGGGTTCGCGCTCGGTGGGGGGTGCGAGCTCGCGCTCGCCTGCGACATCCGGATGGCGGCCGATTCCGCCCGCTTCGGTCAGCCCGAGATCACCCTGGGGATCATCCCGGGCTTCGGCGGCACCCAGCGGCTCGCCCGCACCACCTCGCTGGGCTTCGCGAAGGACCTCGTGCTGACGGGCCGCATGGTCGACGCCGAGGTGGCGCTGCGCGCCGGCCTCGTCACCCACGTCCACCCTCGCGAGGAGTTGCTCGCCAAGGCGCTCGAGCTGGCCGAGGGCCTCGCCGGAGGACCGGCGTGGGCCCTGGCCGAGACGAAGCGCCTCACGAACCTCGCGCTGAGCGGAGACCATGCCCGGAATCTGGCGAACGAGCTCGACACCTTCGCGCTCGCGTTCGCCACGCCCGACCAGCGCGAGGGGATGGACGCCTTCCTCGAGAAGCGGACCCCGAGCTTTGCCGACATCGACGATTCCCCCAACGACGCGACAGGAGAGACCGCATGACGAGTCTGGTTGACGCACCGCGTCCGGCCGGGGGCTCTCTCACCCCGACGCCGATGAGCGACGCCTTCATCATCGAGGCTCTGCGGACCCCGATCGGGCGCCGCAGGGGCATGCTCTCGCGCTGGCACCCCGCCGACCTTCTCGCCGAGGTGCTCGCCGCGCTCATGGACCGGGTGGGCGTCGATCCCGCCGAGCTGGACGACGTGCTCGTCGGATGCCTGGACCAGGTTGGCGAGCAGTCCATCAACATCGCGCGAAACGCGGCGCTCGCGGCGGGCTTTCCCGAGAGCGTCCCCGCCGTGACGATCGACCGCCAGTGCGGCAGCTCCCAACAGACGGCGCACTTCGCCGCGCAGGGCATCATGGCCGGCTCGTACGACCTGGTCATCTCGGCCGGCATCGAGTCCATGACGCGCGTTCCCATGTGGTCGAACGCACCCGAGCCCGAGGCGGCCTACGGTCCGCGCTTCCGCGAGCGCTACGACCTGGCAGACGGGCTCGTCGAGCAGGGCATCAGCGGAGAGCTCGTGGCCGAGGGCTGGGAGATCGACCGCGAGGAACTCGACGCGTTCGCCCTCCGCTCGCACCAGAGGGCTGCGGCGGCCACCGAGGAGGGCCGCTTCGCCGACGAGATCCTTCCCGTCCTCGGCCTCAAGGACGATGAGGAGCAGATGGTCCTCACGGACGAGGGCATCCGACCGGGCGCCACGCTCGAGACGCTCGCCGCGCTGAAGCCGATCTTCCGCGACGACGGACGGCTGACCGTCGGCACCTCGTCGCAGATCAGCGACGGCGCCAGCGCGGTGCTCATGGCCTCCGGAGCCGCCGCGGAGCGGCTGGGGCTCGCACCGAAGGCGCGCATCCACTCGATGGCGCTCGCGGCCGCAGACCCCATCGTGGGGCTCTCGGCGCCGATCCCGGCGACGAAGAAGGTGCTCGCCAAGGCGGGCCTCCGCGTCGAGGACATCGATCTCTTCGAGATCAGCGAGGCGTTCTCGTCGGTGCCCCTGGCCTGGGCCAGCGAGATCAACCCCGACATGGACCGGGTCAACGTCAACGGTGGGGCAATCTCGCTGGGCCACCCCCTCGGCGCCAGCGGTGCGCGCATCATGACGACCCTGGTCCACGAGATGGGCCGCCGGGGGGCGCGATACGGCCTTCAGGTCATGTGCGAGGGGGGCGGCATGGCGAACGCCACCATCATCGAGTCCGTCCCGCCGAGTCGCCCACGGACGCCGTGAACGCCTGACACGGCACTAGTCCGTGCGAGTCGGTCTCTTGTTCCAGGTCACCACCTGGTGGGGCCGCCACAGGTAGGTGACCGGCACGATCACCGCGTGCACCAGTCGCGTGAAGGGGAACACGGCGATCAGGAGGAACCCACCGAGCATGTGCAACTTGACCACCCAGGGCAGCGTCGTCACGGTTGCGATCTCCGGTTGGAACTTCGCGAGGGAGGTCATCCACGGCACCGCCGTGTGCAGGTACCAATCCCCGCCCCAGCGGAAGAAGAGCGACACCCACAGACCGAGCGCCACCTGGGCGAGCAGAAGGACGAGCAGCAGCCAATCCGCCCTCGACGTCACCGCCCGCACCCGGGGCGTCGTCAGGCGCCGGTAGACGAGCAGACCGAGCGCGAACAGGGCCGTGGCCGCCAGCGCCAGGCCGGTCACCTCGAGAATGTCAAGACGGACCGGATCCGAGATCAGGGAGCCCCAGACGCCCGGAATCACCAGGGCGAAGAGATGGGCCCCGAGGATCAGCAGGATCGCGTAGTGCCACGGCGCCGATCCCCAGCTGAGCAGGCGGTTCTCCAGGAACTGTGACGACTGGCTGGAGTACGAGAAGCGGTCGTTGCGGTACCGATAGATGCCGGCCCACACCGCCGTGACGACGGCGAGATAGGGAAAGGCGACGAATAGGACGAGGTCGAACACGATCAGCCCCTCCTCACGTCGGCATGTGCACGGCGGCACCGCCGTTGTCGACGGCCGACGCCGGGTCGCTCGTGGGGATCGTCCGCACCACGAGCAGCAGGGCGCTCAGCAACGCGTGGTACGGGGGAGGCGCGCTGGGTGGGCGGTCGGCCTCGCCCTCCTCCGCACCATCGGGCTCCGCATCCTTCTTCGCCATCATCTCCAACATCGGCCGCACGGCCTCGCCGACGATCTCGTCGGTCAACTCCGGGTCCTCGCAGGCGGCGAGCAGTCGCAGGACCACCGGTAGATGGTCGGCCAACTCACCCGCGATATCGAGGCCATGCGCTTGGCAGCGCTCCTTGAGCTCGAGAAGCAGAGCGCTGCGCTTGTAGCTCTCACCCAGGAGGTGGAAGCCCACGTACAGGCTGTGAGACTCGTCCATGTCGAAGGCCCGCGTGTACTCCTCCTGCAGGCGGCCGAGGCTGACCTCCTCGGCGAAGGCCTGGAACTCGGCCAACTTGGCCCCGGCGTCAGAGGGCACCGTCGGGGTCAGGGCGCGACACTCCCGGAGCATGTCCACCGGACTCTCCTCCGGGTACTCCAGCAGCTCGGCGAAGAGTTCCCAGACGCGCTTGGCGGCGGCTCGGTCGCCCACGCTCACCATCTCCGCGCGGGCCCCGTGCGCGTGCCGAAACCGGCCTCGCGCTTGTGCGTGTACGTGTCCCCCTCTTGCTCCTCGACCGCCGCCTCTCGGCCCAGCGGCGGCACGACGAAGCGCTCCTCGACGGACGGCAGCGCGGTGAGGCGGAAGATGGCCTCTGCTTCCCCGGCCGTCATGTTTCCCATGATGAGGGCCTCCCGCGCCTCCTCTGGGGTGACGTCCCCCACCGTCTCGCCCCGCTTGTAGACCCGCACCGCGATGAGCTTGCGGTACACATCCGTCAGCACGTCCTCGTTGCCCGCGGAAAACAGGCTGGCCAGGTAGCGCAGTGGCATCCTCGCCGACTCCAGCGAGGTCAGCAGCGGCGTCAGGCCCTCGGCGTCGGAGTCGGCCACGTCGTATTTCCCGTCCCTCACCTTGGCGAGGACCGGCAGCATGGGAGGGACGTAGTAGAGCATGGGCAGCGTGCGGAACTCGGGGTGTAGCGGCAGAGCCAGCTGCCACTCCTTGACAAACTTGTACACGGGCGACTGCCGCGCTGCGGTGAGCATCGCCTCGGGGACGCCACCGGCTCGCGCGGACCCGATCACATCGGGATCGAACGGGTCCTGGATGATTCCCCGCTGCGCCTCGACGAGGTCCGCGTCAGGAGACTTGGCGACCTCCTCGATCCGGTCGGCGTCGTACAGCAACACCCCCAGGTAGCGGATTCGTCCGACGCACGAGTGAAAACAGGCCGGCGGCTGGCCGCTCTCGAGGCGCGGAAAACAGAGGATGCACTTCTCCGATTTCCCCGACGACCAGTTGTAGTAGACCTTCTTGTACGGACAGCCCGAGATGCACATCCGCCAGGCGCGGCACTGGTTCTGGTTGACCAGCACGATGCCGTCCTCGCCGCGCTTTTGGAGGGCCGCGGCCGGGCACGCCGCCACGCAGCTGGGGTTGAGGCAGTGGTTGCAGATCCGGGGCAGATAGAAGAACACCACCCGCTGGATCTCCTCCATCTGGCTCCGCTCCTCGTCGCTGAGGCCCTCGAGGTTGGGATCGTTGGCGGCGTACACGGGAGACCCGCCGAGGTCGTCGTCCCAGTTGGGGCCGGACTCGATCTCCATGAACTCGCCGGTAATCAGGGACACGGGGCGCGCGGTTGGCTGATCGTCGCCTTCCGGCGCGGTGAAGAGGTGGTCGTAGTCGTAGGTCCACGGCTCGTAGTAGTCGTTGATCGTGGGCAATCGACGGTTGTAGAAGATGTTGCCCAGCGTGCCGATCTTGCTCTGCAGGTTCAGCTTCAAATCGTCGCCGTCGAGCTTCCAGCCCCCGCGGTACTCCTCCTGGTCCTCCCACCGGGTGGGATATCCGGTTCCGGGCTTGGTCTCGACGTTGTTCCACCACTGGTACTCGGTGCCCTCGCGGTCGGTCCAGATGTTCTTGCAGGCGACGCTGCAGGTATGGCACCCAATGCACTTGTCGAGGTGAAACACCATCGAGACCTGAGCCCGAATGTCCATGTCAGTGGCTCCTGTTCGCTTGGTGGGTCACCATTCGAGCTTGTCCATCTTCTTGACCACGACGTAGGTGTCGCGGGTGAAGATGCCGATCGGGCCCCAGTAGTTGAAGTCGTACGTGAACTGGGCGTAGCCACCGGCCAGGAGCAGCGGGTTGATTCGCGCGCGCGTGAGGCTGTTGTGCCCGCCGGCCCGCTTGCCGCCCCGCACCTGGGACTTGGGGATGTAGACCGTTCGCTCGACCGCGTGGTAGTAGAGGCAGATTCCGGGCGGAACCCTGGAGCTGACGGCGGCGCGCGTCACGACCACGCCGTTGTCGTTGAAGACCTCCACCCCGTCGTTGTCCTCGATCCCCACCTTCTCGGCTTCCTTGTCGTTGATCCAGAGCGGATCCATGCCGCGGGACAGCGTCAGCATGCGGAGGTTGTCCTTGTAAGTGGAATGGATGTTCCACTTACCGTGCGGCGTGATGTAGTTCAGGACGAGACAATTATCGTCGATTTCGCTTCGGACAATGTCCCCGGTCTTCGAGTGGTCAAGCCTCGGCTTGTACGTCGGCAGTTGCTCGCCCCAGTCGATGTACCAGGGATGGTCCACGTACATGTGCTGACGGCCTGTGAGCGTCCGCCA
>JAUVQP010000006.1 GCA_030598075.1 Miltoncostaeaceae bacterium
CGAGGAGGCGTTCGTGGCCGCCGGGGCATTGGTCACGCGCGACGTCCCGCCGCGCAAGCTCGTCGCCGGCTTGCCGGCCCAGGTCTGGCGCGACGTTCCCGCCGACCAGATGCTCGGATGATGGCTCATCGCCTCTCGCTCGAGACGGCGAGCGGGCAGGTCATCATGCGCGATCTTGGCCATCCGGAAGCGGAGCTGGTCGATGTTGAGCTGCCAGACGGCGTCGGGCTCGGCTCGGACGGCACCTGTGCGGCTGGACCCCCGGCGGAGGGCACGACGAGCGACGGCGGCCCCTGGATCGGCGTCCTCGATGAGTACGCGGCCCACCTCGGCCCAGAGAGCGAGCCGATGCCATCCGGGCGCGCCCTCCCCGGCGCCGCAAACGCGCCGGCGAACGACGCGGGGTAGGGCGCGCCCGGTTACCGCACGCGGATCCTGACCACCGCCCGGCCGCCCGAGATCACGTCTCCCACGGGGACGCCGGCGCCGGGGCCGTCAGCCGACTCGCCCGGAGCCAGGAGACGGACGGCGTCGTTGCGGCGCGGCTCGGTCTGGGCGATCGCGCGGAGCAGCCGGGCCGTGCGCGACCCGCTGACGGCGCGAGCCCGCCGCTCGACGCGCCGAAGCGCGCGACGAGTGCGGGCGGGCGTTGCGGCGTCATCGAGCTCGCCGTCGAGCGCGGCCGGCGCCGGATCGAAACCTCCGCGGCCGTTCGGGACGACGCGAAGGGCAACCGGCCCCGGGGGGAGATGCGCCGGGATCGTGATGGGTCGTCGCACACGCCGCACGGCGCCGCGCCATCGCGCAAGGGTCAGCTCGAGGACCGCCCGCTGCCCCGCCCGCACCCGGCGAGGGACAATCCGCGCGCTCTGAATGCGCGCCGCGCGAACCTCGTCCTCGAGCGTCTGGGTGACGGAAATCGACGACAGCGGGATGGCTCGCACTCCATTCTGCGCGAGGATCGTCGTCAAGCGCGGGAGCTCCACGCTGGCGAGGCTGATGACATCGCCGGCCGCCGCGTAGGCGTTCGAGTACGTGAGGGGCCTGGAGAGAGATCGACTGCGCAGCGTGATACGCAGTCGAAGGGTGCCCCCCGAGATGCCGTCGCGTACCGCCAGCGCCGGCTGCGCCTGAATGATCGTGGCCAGCAGCGGGATGAAGCGCCGATCGGGCGCGACGATGGACCGCGAGGTGACATCGGTGCCGCGGTCGCGGTCGACGGCCCGCGAGACCACCGTCACTCCGGCGACCCCGCCGATGCGCGCGACGAGGCCGTCGGTCCGATCGCCCACGATCATTCCCCGAAGCGCGGTCGGTGTCGCGAGCTTGTAGCTCACTCCCGAGAGGGGCGCCGGAATGGTCTGCAGTACGTGCCCGCCGGCGAGAAGGAAGCGCGAGCGGCCGGCGCCGAGGAACGGGTGCCCCCAGCCCAGCACGGTGCGACCGTCCACATATGTGACCGTGCCGATCGCGCCGACCGCGAGGTCGCCGGCCGAGAGGAGCGCCGTCATGCTGGCCCCCGGCACCAGCGGCGCCTCGGGGCGGCTGATCGCCCTCGGCACCGCCGTCGCGCGAATTCCCTGCGCGCGGAGGCGACGCGCAAGCGGACCGAAGGTCGCGGGCGACGCGCCGGCCACCATCCAGCGCCGGAGCGGATAGAGAGCACGCACGCCGCGATGCCGACTCTCCACGCGCACCGCCGCACGGCGCCCCTCGACCAGGACGAGCGGCCGCGACGCGCGGCCGCTCGGGTGGGACGCGTGACGGGCGGTGATCGGAGTTCCCTGGATGCGAGCCGCCGAGATCATTTTCTCGATGGGCGTGATGCCGACGATGAGCTCATCGTCGTCGCCGGTCCCGAAGGCGATCGCTCCGATGACGCGCGGCGTGCCGTCGGACCCCGTGACGTAAACGGGGCTGCCGCTCATTCCCTCGGCGATGCCGGTCGGCGCGATCAACGAACCCTCGGCCCGCGCGAGGATGAGCGTGCCTCCGGGATCGTCGCTGAGATCCAGGACGTCGAGGACGCGCACCGGAAAACGCTCGATGGTGGATCCGGTGAGCACCGTTCGAGCCTCCCCGACCATCCCTGCCCTGACATCGGACAGCGGCAGGATGGGGTCTCCCGCGGACATCGCGGGCGGAGCGATCGCCAGCGCGACCGCCCCAACCGCCCCGGCCGCAAGGATGGATCGAAGGGTCATGACCGACTCGCCTCCTCCGTCTTGCGCACAACGCGGAACCAAGTGTCACGCAGATCTAGCGCCCGCCGTATCTCGACACCTCGGAGGATACGGCGCTCACCGGCCTTGGTGACGGCGATCGCCTCGATCACACGCGGTGAGCGTCCCCGTCGCACCACCGTGAGGGCCGCGACGGGGGCGCCCACTCCAAGCCGCTCGCCGAGCTCGACGGCCGAGAAGGTGGGTCGGTCCGGCCAGCGGTGGTACGGCGACCCGCGATCGAAGCCGTCGGACACGCTCCGGAGATAGGGTGCCGACGTCCCGAACACGTTGCCGGCATCCTCCGTGCGCCCTCCGGAGGTCGAGAAGAAAAAGGTCGTGGCGACGCGGCCCTGGTGGGTCATGACCTGCCGGCGGGTGGCCGCCACGGCGGCGTCGGTGCGGGGGTCCTCCGCCACGGCACCGCCGTAGACCTGGCTTCGGACGTCATCGTAGGCGTCGAAGTCGTCGCCTCGACGACGGGTCGCGAGCGCGTACGAGCGGGCCGCCACCGCTTGGGCGCGCAGCGCGGCCGGACCGTCATCGCCCCAGCGCGCGGGCATCTCGCGCGGAACGACGCCTCGCAGGTAGGCCTCGAGACCGACGATGTTGATGACCCGTAGCCGCCGCGACCCGTCCCGAGCGACTCGCAACCGCCCTCGGTACCGCCGGGCGGCGTCCGGCTTCCGCCCGCCCCAGACGATGCTCCCGGAAGGCGCTACCTCGAAACGAGCCGAACCGGAAAACCGGATTCCCCGATCGCCGCGCGGCGTGAGAACAAGTTCCCCGTCGTCGCGTATCTGGACGGTGAGGACGGTCTGCGGACGGTAGCGGCGGCGGCGTCCGGAGCCTTCGTCGATCACCACGATCGTCCGCGCGCTCGACACCGCCACACGGCGCCGTCGCTCGGCGAGCAAGACCCGCATGGCCGTGCCCGGTGCGCGCGAGAGCTTCGCGCCCCGATAGTAGTGGCGAAGAATCCGGGGGGCCTTCCACCCCGCGCGCGCTCGACCGTACGCCCCCCATTGCGACATGCCGACGCCGTGGCCCCAGCCTCGGCCCACGAACGTGAAGGTGACGCGCTGCGTGGCCGACGGCTCGGAAACCGCGTGCCCGCTGCTCGTGGGAAGCAGAACGGCGAGCGCGAGCGACGGGACCAGCCAGCGAAGGCGTCTCACGGGAGTTCCTCGGTCACGGCCCGCTCAAAGCTAGCCTGTCGGACCCTCCGCGCGAAGCCCTCGCGGCTCGACGGAGCCGAGACGCCGACGGCGAAGGGGGTCGCCGCCGGTCGAATCGGTACTCGCGCCTGGCGTGATCGCACCCCAAAAAGCAGCGGCGGGCGCGTCTCAGCGAGCCGTGTGGCGCACCCATCGACCGGCGTCGTCGTTCCAATATCCCCCACATGCGGGATCTTTCGACGTTCAGGAGTCGGCGATCCGGTCCGCGTACTGGCGCTCGTAGTAGGCGCGATACTCGCCGCTCTTGATGGGCTCCCACCACTCGCGGCGGGCGACATACCACCGCACGGTCTCGGCGAGGGCGCCGGGGAAGTCCCGCGCCGGCTCCCAGCCGAGAGCCCGCAGCCGCGTCGTGTCCAGCGCGTAGCGGCGGTCGTGCCCGGGGCGGTCCTGGACGTGCTTGATGAGCCCCTCATCGCGACCGGTCAGATCGAGGATGCGACGTGTGATCTCGATGTTGGGGGCCTCGTACCCCCCGCCGAGATTGTAGATCTGGCCCGCCTCACCATCGGCCATGGCCGTCCAAATCCCCTCGCAGTGGTCGTCGACGTAGATCCAGTCGCGGACCTGCATGCCGTCGCCGTAGACCGGAAGCGCGATCTCGTCGAGCGCGTTCGTCACGAAGAGCGGAATGAGCTTCTCCGGATACTGCCGCGGTCCGAACGTGTTCGAGCCCCGCGTCACGACGACGTCCAACCCGTAGGTGCGATGCCAGGCGAGCGCTTGGAGCTCGCCACCCGCCTTGCTCGCCGAGTACGGGCTCGACGGGTTGATGGGGTCGGTCTCGCGGAAGGCCCCCGACGTGATCGAGCCGTAGACCTCGTCGGTCGAGACCTGCACGAACCGGTCCACGCCGGCCTCGCGCGCCGCCTCGAGCAGGACCGCGGTGCCTAGCACATCGGTCCGAATGAACTCGGCGGGGTCCAGGATGCTTCGGTCGACGTGGCTCTCCGCCGCGAAGTTGACCACCGCGTCCGCCCCCTCGACGGCATCGCGCACGCTCGCGGCGTCGGCGATGTCCGCGTGGAGGAACGAGTACGCGGGATGATCGGCGACGTCGGCGACGTTCGCCGGGTCTCCGGCGTAGGTCAGCTTGTCGAGGTTGACAACCTCCGCCCCGCGGTCGATGGCCATGTGGACGAACGCCGACCCGATGAACCCGCAGCCCCCGGTGACGAGCAGCCTCATTCCGTCTCCTTGATGTAATCGCGAAGCGCGTCCTGCCAGGGGCGCAGGCGAGGGGCCCCATCCCGCGTGCTGACCAGCGCCGAGAGCGGCGGGCGCGGCGCCGGGCGGCCGAGCTCAGCTGTCGTGATGGGGACGACGTCGCAGTCCAAGCCGCTCTCCTCGAAGATTGCGCGGGCAAAGCCGGCCCACGTCACCGAGCCCTCCGCGGCGCTGTGGTAGACGCCGGGCGGACAGTCGATCAGCGCCTCCAGCGCCACCGCCAGGTCGCGCGTCCAGGTGGGGCAGCCCTCCTGATCGTCGACGACTCTGACCGTGCCGCCCTCGGCCCCGAGCCGCCGCATCGTGTCGACGAAGTTCTTGCCCGCCGCCCCGTAGAGCCACGCGGTGCGCGCGATCCGCGCCCCTCCAGGGTGTTCCGATACAACAGCACGCTCGCCCGCCAGCTTCGTGCGACCGTAGGCGGACGTGGGCATCGTGGCGTCCCCCTCCTCATACGGGCGCCCCGCGCGGCCGTCGAAGACGTAGTCCGTGCTCGGATAGACGAGCACGGCGCCGGCCGAAGCCGCCGCGCGCGCGACGTTCGCGGCGCCGGCCTCGTTCAGCTCGGCCGCCGCGCCCTCGTTCTCCTCCGCTGCGTCCACGTCGGTCCAGGCCGCCAGGTGAATGATCGCGCCGGGCCGGGCGGAGCGGACACACGACTCGACGGCCTCGACGTCGGTCACGTCGACATCCAGATCGACCGCGGTGACGTCGTGCGCGTCCTCCAGGTGCGCCACGAGATCCGTGCCGAGCATGCCGGCGGCGCCGGTGACGAGGATGCGCAAGGAGGATTCCAGGGTTACCCGTGGCCCGTGGGCTAGAGGAGGTTGATCTCCGAAGAGTCGCCGACCATGAACCGGTAGGCGCGGGGCTTCTGATCACCGCGCCGAATGGTCGCGCCACGGCCCACCAGACTGCTCTCCACGCGAGCGTCGACGTTCTCGACCCTGCTGTTGGCGAGGAGGATGCTGTGCTCGACCTCGGCCCGGCGGACGACGACGCCGGACGAGATGGCACTGTAGGGGCCGACGTACGCGTTCTCGACCAGCGCGCCGGCCCCGATGATGGCCGGGCCGCGGACAGAGCTGTCGATGATGCGCGCTCCGCGCTCGATGACCACCCGCCCCTCGATGACGCTGTTCTCGACCTCGCCGTCGTTCCGCGGCTGGATGACGTCCAGAACGAGACGGTTGGCCTCGAGCATGTCGTCGAGGCGCCCGGTGTCCTTCCACCATCCCGTGACGACATGAGGCTCGACGCGCAGCCCGCGGTCGATGAGGTGCTGAATGGCGTCCGTGATCTCCAGCTCGCCACGCTCGGATGGCCGGATGGCCTTCGCCGACTCGAAGATCGCGGGAGTGAACATGTAGACGCCCACCAGCGCGAGATCCGAGGCCGGCTCCTTCGGCTTCTCGACGAGCCGGATGACGCGATCGCCATCGAGCTCGGCGACCCCATAGCTCTCCGGATCGGGTACGCGCTGCAGCTGGATGAGCGCGTCGGAGCCGCCCGTGCGGAACTGGTCGACGAGCGCGGTGATGCCGTCGCGCAGAAGATTGTCGCCGAGGTACATCACGAACGAGGAGTCCTGGAGGAACCCCTCGGCGGTCAGCACGGCGTGAGCGAGCCCGAGAGGGTCCTCCTGGCGGATGTAGGTGGCCCGGATGCCAAGCTCCGATCCGTCCCCGACCGCGGCCTCGATCTCCTCGTGGGTGTCGCCCACCACAATGCCGATGTCCGTGACGCCGGCGTCGCGCAGCGCCTCGAGGCCGTAGAAGAGGACCGGCTTGTTGGCGACGGGGACCAGCTGCTTCGCGCTGGTGTGGGTGATGGGCCGAAGGCGGGTGCCCGCCCCGCCCGACAGCACCAGCCCTTTGAGGGTGCCCGGCACGCGCGCGACCCTAGCAGGGGTCCCGCCGGCGACCGGCTACCCTTGACCCCCGTGACCCCGGAAGAGTGGCTGGAGTGGCGCACCTTCACGGGCGCCCGGTTCGATCCGGAGCGGCTCGCGGCGGACCGGCGCCGGGGGGGGCTGTCGATCTCGATCTGCCTCCCGACACTGAACGTGGCGGACACGGTCGGCCCGATCGTGGCGGCCATCCGCGAGCGGTGGATCGAGGACGTGCCGCTCATCGACGAGCTGGCGATCGTGGACAGCGCATCCGTCGACGACACCGTCGCGCGCGCGCGGGAGGCCGGGGCAGAGGTCATCCACGACGCCGAGGTCCTTCCCGAGATGGGCCCCGGGAAAGGCAAGGGAGAGGCCATGTGGAAGAGCCTCGCCGTCCTCGGCGGCGATGTGGTGGCCTGGATCGACAGCGATATCGTCGACTTCGATCCCTCGTTCGTCCCGGGCATGGTCGGCCCTCTGATCGAGCACCCCGAGATCTCGTACGTCAAGGCTCTGTATCGACGACCGCTGGGGGCCGACGGCGAGGGGGGCGGGCGGGTGACCGAGATCTGCGCCCGTCCGCTCATCAATCAGTTCTACCCCGACCTGGCCGGGTTCGCCCAACCGCTCTCGGGCGAGGCCGCGGGCCGGCGCGAGGCACTGTGGCGGGTGCCATTTTTCGGTGGGTACGCCGTGGAGCTCGGGCTGCTGATCGACCTGCTCGGCGTCGTCGGGCTCCCGGGTCTCGCGCAGGTGGATCTTGGAGCCCGCCGGCACGTCAACCAGCCGACCCGCGCTCTTGGCCCGATGGCGGCGGCGATCACCCAGGCGGTCTTGCGACGCGTCGCGGAAAGCGGCCGAGCACCGCGCGCGCTGGCCCAGCCGATGCCGTTCGCGCGCCCGACCCGGCGGAACGGGGCGCTGTCGCTCGAGCGCCTCGACGCGGCGCCCGCGGAGCGCCCGCCGATGGACACCGTTCGCGCGACCCCGCGATGAGCCGAGTCGTCTATCTCGACCTCGACGGAACCCTGCTCGGCCCGGGCGGGTCCCTGTTTTTGGGGGAGGACGGCCAGTTCTCGGATGCCGGACCGCGAGCGCTGGCACTACTTCACGAGCGGGGCATTCCGATCGTGCTCGTCAGCGGCCGAAGCTCCGTGCGGCTGGAGGCGGTGGCCCACGCTGTCGGAGCCGACGGAGCGCTGGCTGAGCTCGGCGCGCTCGACGCCGGCTATCGAACCCGTCCGGGCCAGTCGGTCCACGAGGCGATCGCCGAGACCGGGCTGCCCGCGCGGCTTCTCGCGCGTGAGCCCGACCTTCACCCACACCCGCTCGCCAGCGCGGGCGGACGGGCGGGGAGCCACGTGATGCGCGGCCGTGCGCGGCCCGGCGCCGCAGCGTGGGTTCACGCCGAGAGCGACGGAGAGCTCCGGCTTGCCGACAACGGCCGCATCGGCGCGGACGCCCACATCTATCACCTGCTGCCCGCCGGGGCGAGCAAAGCATCGGCGGTACGCGCCGACCTGGCGCGGCGCGGCGCCCCTCCGGCGAAGGCCCTCGCCGTGGGCGACAGCCGGCAGGACCTCGATATGGGGCGCTCGGTAGGAGCGGTCGCCATCGTCGCCAACGGCGCGAGAGCGGACGCCGACGTCGCCACCGAGGCCCCGTGGGTGACCAAGGGAGCCTTCGGAGTGGGCGTGCTCGAGGCCGTGGTCGCGTGGCTCGGCGGCTCTCCGGGCGCCGCCGTCGCTCAGGAGGTGGGCACCGCACCCCATCGCGCGTAGAGGGCCCCGACGGCACTACCCGCCGCTGTCAGGTCGGCCTCCGTCGCCGAGCGCGCCAGGTCGACCGACCGCAGCTCGCGAGCGATGGGAAGGACCGCGGTGAGCCCCATCTCCCGGATGGCGCGCAACCCGAGCGCAACCTCGCCGACGAGGGCCACACACGGGATGCCGCGCTCGCGACTCGCCGCGGCGACCGCCGCAGGGGCTTTCCCGCGCGCCGTGGTCTCGTCGAGACGACCCTCGCCGGTCACGCAGAGACCCGCCCCATCGAGCTTCGACATGAAATCGAGCGACTCGAGAACCAACTCGGCGCCCGGGCGCAGACGGCCGCCGAGCATCGCGCAGATGCCTCCCGCCGCGCCTCCCGCCGCGCCTGCCCCGGCGATCCGGTGAACGTCGACGCCCGTGGCGGCGCGCATCGCGACGGCCAGATTCCGGAGCCCGGCGTCCAGTCTCTTGACAGCAGCGGCGTCGGCGCCCTTCTGCGGCCCGAAGACGTGCGCAGCTCCGCGCTCGCCCGCAAACGGGTTGTCCACGTCGACCGCGACGTCGATCGTCGTCTCGGCGAGACGCGGATCGAGGCCAGACAGGTCGAGCGACAGCACATGAGCCATGTCCGCGCCGCGCCCTTCAAGCTCCTGGCCGCGCGAGCCGAGGGCCCGTGCGCCGAGCTCGACGGCCAGGCCCAGGCCTCCATCGGTGGTCGCGCTGCCGCCCAGACCGACCACGATCCGCGATGCCCCCATGTCGAGCGCGGCGCGAATGAGGGCGCCCACCCCCCGGGTCGTCGCGGCCTCGGCGTCGCGCTCGGCCGGGGAGAGGCGCTCGAAGCCCGCGGCCTGAGCGAGCTCGACCACGGCGACACGATTCGGCAGTTCCCCGACGGCGGCCTCGATCGGTCGCCCCACCGGATCCGACGCGACGGCGCCGCGGCGGCGCCCCCCGGTCGCAGCGAGCAGCGCGTCGAGCGTCCCTTCGCCGCCGTCGGCCACGGGCGCCTCGACCGGGGTGGTGCCAGGCGCCCCGAGCCGAACCCCGGCGGCGATCGCCCGGGCCGCGTCGGAGGCGGGCAGCGCCGCCTTGAACGGCGCCGGCGCGACGACGACCGGCCTCACCAATCGAGGCCGAGGAAGTCGCGCGCCACGTAACGCTGAAAGTCGTCGTCGTCGCGAGCGGCGCGCTCGCGGAGCAAAAGCTCCGCGTCCTCGCCGACGACGACGCGAAAGGGTGCGGCGGGATCACTGGCCGCACCGACGATGGCAGCCGCGACCGCCTCGGGAGAGGAATTCACCCACTCTCGCCATCTTCGAAACGCCGCGACGACGCCCTCGCGCAGCGCGCCGTACGGCCCGCCGGAGGTCGCCACCGATCCGCTGATGCGGCCGGACGCCCCGAACTGGGTGTCCACCATGCCCGGCTCGATGAGGACGACCCTCACGCCATGCGGGCGACACTCCATCGCGAGGGCCTCGGAGACCGAGGTGAGAGCGTACTTCGAGGAATCGTAGATCCCGAGGAGGGGGTGGGTGATGCGACCGGCGACGGACGACACGTTGATGATCGTGCCGTCTCCCGCGCGGCGCATGCCGGGCAGCACCGCCTGGATCGCGGCGATAGGCCCGTAGAGGTTGGTCTCGAACGCCTCTCGCACGACGTCCAACTCGACGTCCTCGATGGCGCCCATCACGGCGTGGCCCGCGTTGTTCACAAGACAGTCGATGCGCCCCCGGCCGTGCGCCTCGGCGGCCTGCGCCGCGGAGCGGACCGACTCCACGTCGGTGACGTCCATCCTCACGACGAGCAGCGCGTCGTCAAGCGACGGGAGGTTCGCGGCGCGTGGATCGCGGCAGCCGGCGACCACGCGCCAGCCGGCATCGAGAAAGGCCGCGACCGTCGCCCGGCCGATGCCGCGGCTCGCTCCCGTCACGAGCACGGTGGGCGGGCGACTCACGCGCGGTCCTGCTCGGCCGGAGCGACCGCGCCGGTCGCCCCCCCGTCACGGCTCGACTCGGCCGCGGGGAGCCAAATGGCGAAGGTCGATCCGGCGCCCTCGTACGAGCGCAGGCCGATCGTCCCGCCGTGCGCGTCGACGATGCCCCGCGCGATCGCCAAGCCGAGGCCGGCGCTCCGTCCCTCGCGGGAAGCATCGCCCCGATAGAAGCGGTCGAAGACGAATCGCTGCTCCTCCGCGGCGATCCCCTCCCCGTCGTCCTCGACGGTGAGGGTCGCCCCACGATCGTCCCGCTCGACGGCGACCGTCACGGTACCGCCGGCCGGGGTGTGACGGAGAGCGTTGTCGAGGAGGATCAGGATGACCTGCTCGATCCGCGCGGGATCGGCGTCCACGAGAGCGACCCTCTCGGCGGGAAGCCGCAACGAGAGGTGCAGCCCATCACGCTCGACAAGAGGAGCGCGAGGGCCGACGATCTCGGCGGCGAGCGCGCCCAGGTCGAGGTCCTCCCGCTCCAACGGAAGCGCGCCCGCGTCGAGCCTCGCGAGCTGGAGTTGCTCCTCGACGAGCCGCTGCAGGCGCTCGGTCTCGCGGCTCATGGAGGCGAGGAACTCTCGCCTCGTCTCGGGATCGACGCGGTCGCTCTCCAACAGCTCAAGGAAGCCGCGGAGCGCCGTGACGGGGGTCTTCAGCTCGTGGCTCACGTTCGCCACCAGATCGCGACGCGCCCGCTCGAGCTGCCGTTCCTCGGTGACGTCGCGGAAGGTGATCACGAGCCCGCCCTGACCTTCCGTGCCGAGCCGTCCGACGAGGAACTCGAGCTCGTGACCGTCGGGGGCCACGAACGCGCGAGGTGAGCTGCCCTCGGAGTCGCGGCGGACGGCCCGCACGGCGTCCACCACCTCGGCGGGGAGCGCCTCAAGGCGCACCGGGCCTCCCTGCTCCAGGTTGAGGTAGCGCTCCGCCACGGCGTTCGCAGCCACCACGTCGTCGTCCTCGGTGATGGCCACGACGCCCTCTGCGAGCGAGGCGATCAGGCCGCGAGCGCGATCGCGCTCGCTCGTCAGCTCCCCGACAAGACCCTCGAGCCGACTGGCCATGCCGTTCAGGCTGCCCCCGAGCATCGCCAGCTCCCGCGGCGGGAGCTCCTCGGCGCGCGCCGCGAGATCCCCTCCGGCGAGGGTGACGGCGGTCTCCGCCAGCGCGGCGATGCGCCGGCCGATCAAACGCGCGAGTCCGTAGCCGGCGAGCGCCGCGAGGGCGAGCACCAGGATCACGGCGATGAACACGCGGCGTTGGACGCTGGCCAGCGCGGCACCGGCGCCCACCACGGGGACGATCACCTGAACGACGCCGACCTCGCTGCCGTTGATGGAGAAGGGGACGGCCGCGATGACCGCGTCGCGGCCACTCGTGGAGATGATCCTCGGGAGGACCGCGTCACGGCCGGCGGGCACGGCCACCCGGTAGGCCGGGGGGATGCTGTCGTCGTGCTTGCGGAACAGCTCCCCGTCGGACGGAACCGTGGCCTGGCTCGGACGGACAAACGGCGCGGGCCGGTAGACGATCCGCACCTCGCCGCCGGTCCGCGCGCGAATCTCGGCCGCGGAGGTCAGGACGGCGGCGGGATCCGGAAACCCCGAGAGCTTCGTGAGAGGAAGGGCCTGCTGAAGCCGGCTCGCGAGCAGCGTGCGCTCCCCCTGGGCGCGGTCCCGGCGGACGCTCGACTCGAGCGTGGGGAGCACGACGAGCAGCACCACGAGGCTCGCCAGCATGCCGACGCCCAAGAAAGCGGCGACCAACCATCCCTGGAGACCGACGCGGCGAAGTGGGCTCACCCGGCGGCGCCCTCCCCACCAAACGAGTAGCCGACGCCGCGAACGGTGCGGATGAGCACCGGCTTGCTGGGCGTCTTCTCGATCTTCTGACGCAGGTGCCTCACGTGCACGTCCACGCTCCGCAGGTCGCCGAAGAACGAGCCCTTCCAGAGGTGGTTCATGAGCTCCTCGCGCGTGTACACCCGCCGTGGCGAGCTGGCGAGCTTGTGGAGGATCTCGAACTCGGAGTAGGTCACCGGGACCTCCTCGCCAGACCGTCGCACCGTGCGCGCGGAGGCGTCGATCTCGAGCTCGCCGATCGTCGTGACCACTCCGCGCTCCGGCTCCAGGCCGGCCCTCCGGAGGTTCGCCTTGACCCGCGACACGAGCTCGCGCGGAGAGAACGGCTTCGTGACGTAGTCGTCGGCGCCGAGCTCCAAGCCGAGAACCTTGTCCAGCTCCTCGGAGCGAGCCGAGAGCATGATGATCGGAACGCTTCGATCGGCCCGGATCCGTTTGCAGACCTCCAGGCCGTCGATGCCCGGAAGCATGATGTCGAGAATCACGAGGTCGATCGCCCCGTCGTCCATCATGGCGAGGGCGTCGTCGCCCCGGCTCGCGCTGAGAACCGCGAAGCCGGCGTCGCGCAGCGCGTACTCGACGATCGTCCGTATCGCCAGCTCGTCTTCGACGACAAGTATCCGCTCGGCCACGCATCCCCCTCGCTGCCCGGTCGCTGCATGGTAGTGCCAACCCCCGCGCCCGGCGATCCGTCCGAAGACGCGTTAACGCGACCCCCATCCGTTCGCCATGCAACGTTCACCGTTCGCTGGGCGCCTTCATCGCGGGGCGCTAGCCTGAACGAGATGCCGCCCCACGGACCCCGGCAACCAAACCCCTTCGCACCACCGCCGGACCCGCCGCCCCCGCCCGCCAAGCCGAGCCGCCGCCCGCCACGATGGCTCGCCTCCGCGGTCGTCCCGGCCATGATCGGCGGGCTGGTCGCGCTGGGCGGCGCCGCGGTCACGGGCAACCTGGGCGGTGGCGGCGACACCACGACGGTGGTGCGACCCGCGGCCGATCTCGCGCCCGCCGAAGGTCCCCAACAGCTCACGCCGCCCCTCGCTCCGGAGACCCGCGACAGCGACAGGGCCCGCAGCGTGCAGCGGATCGTCAGGGAGGCGTCCGTCTCGGTCGTCACCGTGACCTCGGGCGGCGGCCCTCGACGCCAGCTCGGATCGGGCTTCGTGGTCGACCGGCACGGGCGGATCCTGACCAACGAGCATGTGCTCACCGAGGAGGACTCGGCGGAGATCACCCTCGAGGACGGCACGGTTCGCGAGGCGACCGTTCTCGGTCGCGACCCAAGCATCGATCTCGCCGTCCTCGAAGTCGAGGACCTGCCCGAGAGCGCTCGTCCCGTGCCCCTTGGCCGAAGCCTCAGCCTGACCGTGGGGGACGCCGTGGTGGCGATCGGCAGTCCGTTCGGCCTGGAACGCACCGCGACGACGGGCATCGTCTCGGCCCTGAAGCGCACGATCGAGGCCCCCGACGGGTTTCTCATCCAGAACACCATCCAAACCGACGCGGCGATCAACCAGGGGAACTCCGGCGGGCCGCTTCTCGACGCCGCCGGCCGCGTGATTGGCATCAACTCGCAGATCGCCTCGCCCGATGGCGGCGGCAACGACGGCGTTGGCTTCGCGGTGCCGATCGACTCCATCCGGCCGGTGGCGGAGTCGATCATCGAGACCGGGAAGGCCGAGCATGCCTGGATCGGCATCACGGGCAGGTCGCTGACGCCGGATGACGCCAAGAAGCTGGGCATGGAAGACCGACACGGTGTGGCCGTTCTCAGCGTGGATGCTCGCGGCCCGGCCAAGGAGGGTGGTCTGCGCGGATCCGGCGAGGATCGCGACCCGCCGCGCGGCGCGGACTTGATCGTGAGGGTCGACGGCGTGGACGTGAGCGACATGGCAGACGTCTCGCAGGCGATCGGAAGCCGGCGTGTCGGCGTGTCGGTCACGCTCGGCGTCCTGCGCGACGGTGAGACGATCGAGGTCGAGCTCACGCTCGCGGACCGACCTGCGGACATCGGCGCCGCCGGGTAGCCGCTTCCGCGCATCGGAGTCCTAGACTGTCCAGCCGTGCTCCGCCCATGGCTCATTCGACCGGCGCGCCCGCACGATGCCGGCGCGCTCGGCGCCATCTACGACGAGGGCGTGAGATCGGGAGTCGCCACCTTCGCGACCGGTGCGCACGACGAGGCCGAGCGACGACGCTGGCTGGCCGCGCGGTCCGCCCGCGCGCCGGTCTTCTGCGGCGAGGCGCATGGGAGGGTGGTCGCCTGGTCGGCGCTGGCGCCGCTCTCTCACCGCGAGTGGTATGACGGCGTCGCCGAGTACACGGTGTACGTGACGTCCTCGGCTCGCGGGCGAGGACTCGGCCGCCAGATGCTGGACCATCTCCTCGAGACCGCGCCAACCCGCGGATACTGGAAGCTGGTCGGAATGATCATGGTGGACAACCGCGCCGCGCTCGCC
Source organism: Miltoncostaeaceae bacterium (assembly GCA_030598075.1). GTDB lineage: Bacteria > Actinomycetota > Thermoleophilia > Miltoncostaeales > Miltoncostaeaceae > JARFPS01. The sequence continues at coordinate 14,671 of JAUVQP010000006.1, forward strand.
CTCGCCCGGACCGCGGGATTTCGGGTCGTGGGCGCCCACCGAGCGCACGCGCGAGTGGCCGGCCGGTGGAGGGACGTCGCCATCGTGGAGCGCCACCTCGATCCGGGGGTCGCGGGCGAGGCGAACCTGCCATCATGATCGGGAAGGGGCCCGTCCACTCGATGACCTCCGGAATCGCCGCGTGACCGAGACCGACACCACGCTGTTGCCGCCGGAGCGGCCCGATGCGGCGCTGATGCTCCAGATGTACGAGAGCATGGTCCTCATCCGCCGCTTCGAGGAGCGGGCGGCGGAGGAGTACATGAAGGGCCACATCGGCGGCTTCCTGCACTTGGCGATCGGTGAAGAGGCCGCGGTGGTCGGCAGCATCTCGGCCCTTCGCCCCGACGACCCCATCACGTCGACCTACCGCGAGCACGGTCAGGCACTCGCGCGAGGGAGCGACCCCAAGCGCGTCATGGCCGAGCTCTTCGGTCGCAGCACCGGCATCTGCGGCGGCCTCGGCGGATCGATGCACCTCATGGACGTCGAGCGTCATTTCTATGGGGGCTACGGGATCGTCGGCGGCTCGATTCCGCTGGCGGTGGGCCTCGGATTCGCGATCTCGTACCGGGAGGGCGACAGCGTCGCGATGGCCATGTTCGGCGACGGCGCGACGAACCAGGGGGTGCTCGCCGAGTCCATGAACATGGCGGCGCTGTGGAAGCTGCCGGTCATTTTCTTCGTGCTGAACAATCACTACGGCATGGGCACGGCGATCGACCGGGCCTCGGCGGACACCGACCTCTTCAAGCGTGCCGAGGCTCACGGCATGCCCGCCAAACAGCTTGACGGCATGAGCGTGCTCGCGGTGTACCGGGGCGTGCTCGAGGCGGCGAGGCTCGCGCGCGAGGAACGCCAACCGAGCATGATCGAGGCCCGGGCCTACCGCTATCGGGGGCACTCCATGAGCGACCCGGACACGACGCGCGCGGACGAGGAGAAGGAGCGCTGGGAAGCCCGCGACCCCCTCGTCACGTTCGAGCGGGTGCTGTACGGCGAGGGCACCCTTACCGCCGAGACCGCGGAAGCGGTCAGGGCGAGCGTCGAGACGCAGGTCGAGGAGGCGGTCGCTTTCGCCGACGAGAGCCCGCCGGTCCCCGAAGCCGACCTGGCCCGGCATGTATACGCCCATCCGTGGAGCGAGGATCCGCGGGGCAGCGCGGTGGTGCCCCGATGAGCACCAAGGCCGCCAGCGCTCCCGCGGCGAGCCCGGGAGCCGCGAAGCCGGTCAGCTACCGCGAGGCGCTTACGCAGGCGATGCGCGAGGAGATGCAGCGGGACCCCTCGGTGTTCCTCATGGGCGAGGACGTCGGGCGGTACGAGGGGGCGTTCAAGGTCACCCGAGGCCTGCTGCGCGAGTTCGGCGAGAGGCGCGTCGTCGACACGCCCATCAGCGAGGCGGGTTTCGTCGGTCTGGGCATCGGCGCTGCCATGGCCGGACTACGGCCGATCGTCGAGCTGATGACCGTCAACTTCTCGATCGTCGCGATGGACCAAATCGTCAACAACGCGGCGAAGGTCCGCTACATGTTCGGCGGTCAGGTGGCCTGCCCGCTGGTGGTGCGCATGCCCGGGGGCGCCGGCCACCAGTTGGCCGCCCAGCACTCTCACTCGCTCGAGGCCTGGTTCGCCCACATTCCCGGCCTCAAGGTGGCCGCCCCGGCCACGCCGTTCGACGCCAAGGGCCTGCTGAAAGCCGCGATCCGGGACGATGACCCGGTGATCTTCCTGGAGTCGGAGGGGTTGTACGCCAAGAAAGGCCCCGTTGGGGGCCCCGACGAGCTTGTGCCGTTCGGACGCGCGGCCGCGCGGCGGGCCGGATCCGACTGCACCATCGTCGCCATCTCGCGCATGGTCTGGATCACGTTGAGCGCCGCGGAGGAACTCGCCAAAGAGGGCATCGAGTGCGAGGTCATCGACCCGCGGACGCTCCGACCCCTCGACATCGAGACGCTCGCCGCGAGCGTCCGCCGCACCAGCCGGGCGGTCATCGTCGAGGAGGGCTGGCCCGAATGCGGCGTAGGGGCCAACCTCGCCGCCCGGCTCTACGAGGAGTGCTTCGACGACCTCGACGCGCCGATCGCGCGAGTCAGCTCCGCCGATGTCCCGATGCCGTACGCAAAGAACCTCGAGATGGCGGCGCTTCCGCAACCCGCAGACGTCGTCGCCGCCGTTCGCCGAACGCTGGGGGCACGGTGAGCCGCACGACCATCACGACGTCCAAGGCGGGCTGAGATGGCGGTCTTTCAGATGCCGAAGCTCAGCGACACCATGGAGGAGGGAACCATCCTCCGATGGCTCGCCGCCGAGGGCGACGAGCTCGTCCCGGGACAACCGCTCGCCGAGATCGAGACCGACAAGGCGACCATGACCGTGGAGTCGCCCGCCGCGGGCGCGCTTCACCTGATGGCCGCCGAAGGCGACGTGCTTCCGGTCGGAGCGAGCATCGCCGCCATCGGCGAGGGTGTCCCGCCCGCCGACTCTCCGAGCGGGGACGACGAGCAGGCCAACATCCCCGTCGGCGACGACGGCACGACGCCGACGATCGGGGCGGAGGTCGACCTCACCGAGACCTACCCGGCCGCGCTGACAGAGAACATCGACACCCCGGCACCGAAGGGGCCGGCGCCGACAGCCGATGCCGGCGCGGTCGCTCCCCCGCCGGAGGCCGCACGCGTCAAAGCCTCGCCCTTGGCGCGGCGTCTGGCCTCCGAGCACGACATCGACATCGCCCGCGTGCGCGGCTCGGGCCCCGACGGCCGGGTGGTCCGCGCGGACGTCGAGGCGGCGGCGGCCGGCGAGCCGACAGCGCTGCGCCCCGCCCCAACCGCGTCGGACGCCGAGGCCGTGGTGGTGGCCCCCGTCGCGACTCCGGCGCCCTCGTCGCCACAGCCGACCGTCGCGCCTCGGCCGGTGGCGGGAGAACGAACGCCGCTCAGCCGGCTGCGACGGACCGTCGCGAAGCGCATGATCGAGTCGACGCGGGACGCTCCGCACTTCTACCTCGAGCGCGACGTCGACACGACCGACGCGATCGCCCTGCGACGCGAGCTCGTGGAGGCGTCCGCGGATCACGGGCCGAGCCTCAACGACCTCATCGTTCGCGCCGTCGCCCTCGCCGCCGCCGCCGACCTCGATGCGCTTCGCCGTTACGCGGGAGACGCTCTCGAGGCGGCTGACGGGGTACACGTGGGCATCGCGGTCACCGTTCCTCAGGGGTTGTTGGTTCCGGTGGTGCGCGACGCCGATCGGAAGACCGTCGGCCAGATCGCCACCGAGACACGGGCGCTGGTCGCTCGGGCCCGCACCGGCACCCTCGCCCCCGCCGAGATCGAGGGGTCCACGATCTCGGTCTCGAACCTCGGGATGTTCGGGATCGACCGCTTCTCGGCGGTGCTCAACCCGCCGGAGCCGGCCATGTTGGCCGTCGGCCGCGCGGCACCGGCCGCGGTGGTGCGCGACGGGCAGATCGTCGCGCGCGACGTCATGACGCTCACCCTCTCGGTGGACCATCGCGCGCTGTACGGCGCGGAGGGCGCACAACTGCTGGGACGCATCGCCGAGCTTCTCGAGCATCCTCACGCGCTCGTCCTCTGACGGGAACGCCCTGAGAGGCGGTCTGCTGATTCACACGGGGCGCATCGAGTTCGCCGAGGCGTGGGCGGCTCAGCGGACGCTCGCGGATCGCCGCCGTGCCGGCCTGATCCCGGACACCGTCTGGCTCCTGGAGCACGACCCTGTCTTCACGACGGGCCGCCACGGCACTCGGGAGGACCTCTACCTCGACGACGAGCGGCTTCAGGCGGTGGACGCCCGCTTCTACGCCATCGACCGCGGCGGTCAGATGACCTGGCACGGACCCGGCCAGACGACCGGGTATGTGATCGCGGACCTGCGCCCGGGGCGGCGGGTTCGGGGCTTCGTCCGGGCCCTCGTCGGGGCCATGCGGGACGCCTGCGGCCTCGCGGGCGCAGAGGGCGATGTCGCCCCGCAGGGGCTCTACCTCGAAGGACGCAAGCTGGGGAGCGTCGGCATCCGCGTCGACGGCGGGATCACCACGCACGGCCTCGCGCTGAATCGCGACCCGGATCTCGGCTGGTTCCGGATGATGGAGGCGTGCGCCGCGCCGGACGTGGCCGCGACGTCGATCTCAGCCGAGGGGGGAGACCCAGATCGTCGGCGCGTCGAGCGAGCCCTGGCGGAGTCGCTCGCGGAGGGGCTTGGGCTCACGCTGCAGCCGGAGCCTCTCGCGAGCGCCCTCGGCCGTTCGCGGATCTCCTCGCGAGCCTCCCGGTCAGCCGAGTAGGCCCTCCCAGGCGACGAGCGCCGCGCTGACGAGAGCGTCGTTGTCCGCGTCGGCGCCCGCGTCCCGGACCGCGCGCGAGAGGTCCTCGCCGTCGAGGGCGAACGGGTCCGCGTCGGGATACAAGCGGATCAACTTGGCAGCCAGTTGCTCGGCGTCCACGGCCTCGGCGGGGAGCGAGCGCCGGCCTAGTGCCCCGCGGGGGGCACTAGAGAGCGTTGACGAAGGCGGCGGCGGCGATGACGAGGATCATCGCGGCGTAGCCGCTGTAGCCGGAGACCAGCAGCACGACGCCGAGCACAGCGAGGAACGAGCCGAGGATCGCCCATGCGGCGCGTCCGAGCCCGCTCGCCCCGAGCTCCCAGCCGGCCTCGCGAAGCCGCCCGGATCCCTGATCGTCACCGCTCACGCCCCGAGAGGCTAGCGCAGCCGGAGCCCGGGGCGGAGTTGATACCGTGGCCTCCCCGTGGGATCGAGCAGAGAGGGTTGCGGATGCCGGTCGCGGTCGGTCGGGAGGCTCCGGACTTCACGTTGAAGAACCCGGACGGGGAGGACGTCACGCTCTCCGACTTCCGCGGCAAGAAGAACGTGGTCCTGCTCTTTTATCCGGCCGCGTTCAGCGGCGTTTGCTCGGCCCAGTTCAGCACCGTCGGCAAAACTGAGGCGACGTACGCGGGGGAGGGAGCACAGGTCATCGGCGTCTCGGTCGACAACCTCAGCTCGGCGGGAGCTTTCGCCATGGCGATGGGCCTGAAGGACACGATTCTCCTGGCCGACTTCCACCCGAAGGGCGAGGTCGCCAAGGCCTACGGCGTCTACCTCCCCGCCGCGGGTGTCTCGGGCCGCGCGACCTTCGTCATCGATCGCGAAGGGGTGGTTCGCTATCGGGCGCTGACCCGGACGCCGGCGGAGCTGATCGAACAAGACGCCTATTTCTCCGAGGCGTTGCCCGCCTGCAGGCGCTAGCGCTCCGCCGGGGGCAGCGCGAGCTGTCCGCACGCGGCCGCCACGTCGACGCCGCGCGAGCGCCGCACAGAGGC
>JAUVQP010000093.1 GCA_030598075.1 Miltoncostaeaceae bacterium
GCGCGGACGCCGAGCTTCCCGACGGGCTCCAGACCGAGATCGAGACCCTCGAGCTGGCCCGGGTCCAGGGCGCTCGCTGACGGACGGCCTGCCTCTAGGAGGAAGGGTCTCTCTTGCCCTGAGCCGGATGGTCGTTCGGCGAGCTCGCCGAGCGTCCGGCCCGCCCGGACGCGATCGCCGCGCCACCCTCCGGCGGAACCTCACGGTAGACACCCATGCGGCGAAATCGCTCGCGGCGGCGGGTTCGGCGCTCTGCGTCCGTCAGTCTCCGCAGCTCGCTGAGCGTGCGATCGAGGTAGGTGTCAAGCAGGCGGGCAGCCTCGTCGGCGTCCTCGTGCGCCCCCCCGGGCGGCTCCGGCACAACGGCATCGGCGACGCCCCAGCGATAGCAGTTCGCCGCGGTCGGACGGAAGGCTGCGGCTGCGTCCCGGGCGCGCCCGGCGTCGCGCCAGAGGATGGCCGATCCCCCTTCGGGGGAGATGACCGAGTATGTCGTGTTCTCGAGCATGACGACGCGGTCAGCGACACCCAGCGCGAGCGCGCCGCCGGATGAGCCCTCCCCGATGACCACGGCCACGGTGGGCACCGGGAGGCGGAGCATCGCCTGCATGCTCCGGGCGATCGCCCCACCCTGGCCGCGCTCCTCGGCACCGGCGCCGGGGTACGCCCCCGGCGTGTCGATGAGGGTGATGAGGTCGAGGTCGAACTTCGCCGCCAGCTCCATCAGGCGCATGCCCTTGCGATAGCCCTCAGGGGAGGGCATGCCGAAGTTGCGGAAGGTTCGCTCGTTCGTGTCGCGCCCCTTTTGGTGGCCGATGACCGCGACCGGGCGCCCGTGATACCGCCCGACCCCGCAGACCAGCGCCGGATCGTCGGAGAGCAGTCGATCTCCGTGGATCTCCTCAAAGTCGGTCATGAGGCGCTGGACGTAGTCGAGCGGGTAGGGCCGGTCCTGGTGACGCGCCAGTTGGATGACGTCCCAGACGTCGTCCCCGTCGCTCCGATCCGGAGAAATCTTCGCGGTGATCTTCCGGGTGAATCGACCGCGGCGCACAACGCTCACGGCGCGCGCCGGTCGCTGTTGGGCCGCAGGCGATCGGCGAGCCGGCGTGGCAGCCCCGGTAGGGCCTGAGCGGCACGGGAAGCGCGCTCTCGGCTCTGGTGGGCCCACTGGATCGCCGGGGGCGGATCGAAGCCTCGCGGGCGGTCCAGAATGCCCAAGACATGCCCGATGCGCGCGGGAAGCTCTCGCCGGTCGACCACCGCGTCGACCTGCCCGTTGTGAAGCTGGGCTTCGGCGAGGCCGAAGTCGGGCGGGAGCTTCTCCCGCGTCGTCTGCTCGATGACGCGGGGGCCCGAGAAGGCGATGAGCGCGCCAGGCTCGGCGTAGGTGAAGTCACCCAGGCTCGCGAACGACGCCCACACGCCCCCCGTGGTGGGATGCGCGAGCACGACGATGAGGGGGGCGCGCGCCTCCCGCAGATTCTCCACCGCGACGACAGTCTTGGCCATTTGCATGAGCGCGATGACGCCCTCTTGCATACGCGCCCCGCCGGACGCGGTGACCACGATGAGCGGACGCCCCTTCTCGGCAGAGCGACCGGCCGCGCGCGCGAACTTCTCGCCGACCACCGATCCCATGCTGCCGCCGAGAAAACCGAAGTCCATGACCGCGGCGACGCTGGGCACCCCCCGGAGGGAGAGCTCAGCCGTGACGATGGCCTCGGCCATGCCGCTCGCCTCGGCGCGCTCGACGCGCTCGACGTATGGCTGGAGGTCCGTGAACCGGAGGGGGTCGGAGGCCCGAAGCTCGCCCCAGAGCTCGGTCCACTCGCCACCATCGGCGAGCTGGGCGATCCGTTCGCGCGGACCAACCGGAAAGTGGTGGTCACAGCTGGTACACACACCCCAGTTGTGCACGAGTTCCTCGGCCCGGAAATGTGCTTCGCAGCCGGGACACGCCTTGCCGCCCCCGCCCCTCTTCGCGGCGGGCGGTCGATCGCGCTTACGCCGTAGTCGGTCGACCGAGATGTGAATGTGGGGTGGCATGGTGGGCGATTATGGCAGCGACGGGGCGGGGCGGGAGGCGAGCCAGCTCTCGACGCTGGCCCGGTAGGCCGGCACGATCCGAGCCACGGGCCGACTGGACAGGATGATCCCGGCCGCATCGGCTGAGGTCAGCCCGCGCACTCGGAGCACAGCGTACGCCACCATCGCCGAGCGGCGGCGGCCCTGCTGGCAGTGAATCAGGACGCGGAAATCCGGGCTCTGGTCGAGCGCCCGGATCGCGAACTCGACCGCTCCGGCCCACCGGCGCGGATCCTGGGGACGCCCACTGTCCCACATGGGAGCGAGGCGGACGCGGCCTTGGCCCAGCGCAGCGCGCTCCGCCCAAAGATCCTGCGAGATGATGTGTTGCTCGCGCGCGCGGCAGTTGACGATGTGGGTGATCCCCGCGTCGCCCAGACGTTCGATGTCCTCCGGCGTGGGCTTCGCGCCCACCGCGAGCCGCGTGTCACCGATCCACGTCCAGCCGCGCGTCGCGGCGGGGGGTCCGTACACCGCATCGCTCCACCGGAAGACGAGTGAACGAGCCGCGTCGAAGACGGCGATCGCTACAGGTCCTCCCGACGACCCATGACGATGACGGCATTGTGGCCACCGAAGCCGAAGCCGTTGGAGATGGCGATGTTCACATCCTGATCGCGTGCCACGTTTGCGACGTGGTCGACCCCCGTGCACGCCTCGTCGACGTCCACGAGGTTGATGGTGGGAGGTATCCAACCCTCCACGATGACCTTCACCGTGAGGACGCCTTCGATGCCACCCGCAGCGCCGAGACAGTGTCCGTGCATGGACTTCGTCGAGCTGACCGGTGTTTGCGCGGCGATCGCTTCGCCGAGCGCCATGCGAAGCACCTTGACCTCGTTCGGGTCTCCGATCGGCGTAGCCGTGCCGTGGGCGTTGACGTAGTCGACCGACTCCGGCGCCACCCCGGCCCGGTCCATCGCCAACGTCATCGCGGCGGCGGGCGCCTCGCCGCTCGGGTCGGGGTCCGTGAGGTGGTAGGCGTCCGCGCTCGCACCGTAGCCGAGAATCTCACAGTAGATGCTCGCACCTCGGCGGCGTGCGTGATCGAGGTTCTCGAGAAGCAGGACCCCCGCGCCCTCTCCCATGACGAACCCATCGCGCTCGGCGTCGAAGGGACGGCTGGCGCCCTGCGGGTCGTCGTTGCGCGTCGACAATGCGCGCGTGGCGTTGAACGCGCCGACGCCAATTCGCGCAACCGTCGCTTCCGCGCCACCGGCGAACATGATGTCCGCTTCGCCTCGCCGGACGATTGCCGCCGCGTCACCGATGGCGTGGTTGCCGGACGCGCAGGCGGTCGACACGCACGAGACAGGACCACGCAACCCGAGCCGCATCGACACCTGCGCGGCGCCCATGTTGCCCAGCATCAGCGGGATGAACAGCGGCGATAGGCGTCCCGGGCCGCGCTTGGTCATGATCTCGCCTTGGACCTCAAGAGCATGGAGTCCGCCGATGCCGGTGCCGATGATGGCTCCGCTGCGGTCGGGAAGGGAGCCTTCCATGCGAAGGCCGGAATCGGCGAGCGCGAGCGTCGCGGCGGCGACCCCGAACTGGGCAAACCGCTCCATACGCCGCGCGGAGCGTCCGTCCATGAAGTCGAGGGGGTCGAAACCGCGGGCCTCACACGCGATCGTCGTAGCGCTGTCGGACGTGTCGAAGAGGGTGATCGCAGCGCATCCGCTCACACCGGCGACCGCGGCGCTCCAGGTGTCCTCAACACCGACGCCGAGAGGGCTGATAGCCCCGAGGCCGGTGACCACGACCCGTGCTGCCCGATCTTCCTTACCCATCTCGCGCCGCCCTTCTACGCGCCCATGGCAAGGCCGCCGTCGACGGCGAGGACCGAGCCCGTCATGAACGATGCCGCCGCCGAGCAGAGGAACGCGCAGGCATCGGCAACATCGTCCGGCTCGCCAAGACGCCCCAACGGAGTCGCCCCCAGAATCGCTCCACGCTGCTCGTCTGAGAGGACCGCGGTCATATCCGTCGCGACATACCCGGGGGCGACCGCGTTGACGCGGACGCCCCGGCCGCCGGCTTCGCGCGCCAGAGACCGAACGAGCCCGATCAGCCCAGCCTTGGCGGCCGCGTAGTTGGCCTGCCCGACGTTCCCCGTGAGCCCGACGACCGACGACACCGCCACGATCGATCCCCGCCGCCGCCTCAGCATGCCCCGAAGCGCCGGACGGGCGACATGAAAGGCGCCGGTGAGGTTCGTGTCGACCACCGCCGAGAAATCCTCCGCGCTCATGCGGACGGCGAGGCCATCGCGGGTGATGCCGGCGTTGAGTATCACGGCGTCCAACGGGCCAAGCGCCTCCTCAGCGGAGCCGACGAGAGTCGCCGCGGCGTGGGCGTCGGCGACGTCGGCGCCGAACGCGACGGCTGCTGCGCCCGCGGCCTCGATCTCGGCCGCGGCCGAGGCCGCGGCTTCGGCATCCGACCGATAGCCGATCGCGACATCGAAGCCATCGCGGGCCAGTCTGATCGCAACCGCACGACCGATGCCACGGCCGCCCCCCGTGACGAGAGCCGCGGGCACCTAGCTCCCCGGTCGCCTTGCACGCCGTCGGCTCACGCGGCGGCGAGGTCGGCGGGCTCGCCGATCTGGATGGTGTCGGCGTCCCGACGAACGCGTCGGACCAGCCCCGAGAGCACCCTTCCAGGGCCCAGCTCGACAAAGCGGTCGACTCCGCGGTCGAGGGCAACTTCAATGGCGGCTCCGAACCGCACCGGGGAGGTGAGCTGGTCCAACAGCACGGAACGGATGGTGTCGGGTCCCTCGAAGTCGGCGGTCATCGTCGAGAGAAAGGCAGGTTCCGCCTCACGGGGCACACAACGAGTAAGCGCCGGCTGAAGGCGGGCGGCCGCGGGCTCCATCAAAGGGCTGTGGAACGCTCCGCTCACCGCCAGACGAGCGCATTTGGCGCCCTGCTCTCCCGCGAGTCGCACCAACCGATCGACGGCGGCTCGGTGCCCCGACGCGACGACCTGCCCGGGGCAGTTGTAGTTCGCGGGCCAGACGTCGCCGACCTCCGCGCACAGCGCCGCAGCATCATCGTCGTCGAGCCCCATGAGCGCGACCATGGAACCCGGCGTGGCGGCCTCCGCCTCGTGCATCGCCTCCCCACGTTCCGCGACGAGAAGGACGGCCTCGGCAAAATTCAAGCTTCCCGCGGCGACCAGGGCGCTGTACTCGCCGAGGGAGTGGCCGAGAACCATATCCCCGACGAGACCCTCGCCCTGGGCGGCGCGGAATGCCGCGATGGATGTCGCGAGCATGGCGGGCTGACAAACCTCTGTTCGCGTCAACCGATCCGCCGGTCCATCGAAGCAGACGCGCGACAACGCGTAGCCAAGGGTATCGTCGGCCTCGTCGAAAACCGCGCGGGCCGCGGGAAACGCCTCGCTGAGCTCGCGGCCCATGCCGACGACCTGCGCCCCCTGACCGGGAAACATCAGGGCGATCATCGAGGCTCGTATCGCACGAGGGTGGAGCCCCACGTGAGCCCGGCACCGAAGCCCACCAGAAGCAGGAGGTGCCCAGGCTTGAGCTGGCCGGAGTCGCGCGCCTCGGTGAGAACGAGGGGGATCGAGGCAGAGCTCGTGTTGCCGTACCGATCGAGGTTGTTGGCGACTCGCCCCGGGTCGATGCCGAGCTTCGGCATCGCGTGAGCGATAATGCGGCTGTTGGCCTGGTGCGCGACGAGCAGATCGACCTCGTCGATGCTCATCTCCTTCGCCTCGAGGAGCCGTGTGGGGGACTCGACCATGACCCGCACGGCGAAACGGAACACCTCCCGGCCATTCATCTGGATGCAGGCGGCGGCAGGCGATTCTAGCTCCGACAGGGGCTGACGGCTGCCCCCGGCGGGGATCGCGAGGTCAGGGCCCCCGGCTCCGTCGGCGCCCAGCTCGAAACCCAGAAACCCGCTGATCTCGTCGCTCCGGTCGGCAACGACCATCGCCCCGGCGGCCGCGTCGCCGAACAGGATGCAGGTGGAGCGGTCGGTGTGATCCATCAACCGACTGAGGGCCTCCGCGCCCACCACGAGGCAGTTGCTTCCGATACCCGACTCCACCAGCGCGCATGCCTGGGCGAGGGCGTATACGAAGCCGGTGCACCCCGCGTTCAGGTCGTACGCCGCCGCGCCGCGCGCCCCTATTCGATCCGCGATGAGCGCGGCCGTCGACGGGAAGATGTGGTCGGGGCTCGCCGTGGGGACGACGATGGTGTCGACCTCCGACGCGTCCATTCCCGCAGCCTCGAGGATCCGCTCGGCCGCCACCACACCGAGATCGCTCGCGGCCTCGCCGTCCTCGACGAAGCGCCGCTCCCGGATGCCGGTGCGGGCCTGGATCCACTCGTCGGTCGTATCGATGTACTCCTCGATGTCGGCGTTCGTGACGACCCGCGGGGGAACGTGAGCCCCGA
>JAUVQP010000099.1 GCA_030598075.1 Miltoncostaeaceae bacterium
AACCGCGCTGGCGCGGCGGAGCACCGCGCGGGCTCGCGCGACGAGCTCGCGGGGGTTGAACGGCTTGGTGACGTAGTCGTCCGCGCCCAGCTCCAGCCCGACCACCTTGTCCACCGCATCATCGCGCGCGGTCAGCATGATGATGGGGACCGAGCTCTCCCGCCGGACCTGCTTGGTGACCTCGTAGCCATCCATGCCGGGCAGCATCAGATCCAGGATGACCAGGTCCGGCCCCTCGTTTTTGGCCATCGCGAGGCCCTCGTCGCCGCGAGAGGCCTCGATGACGCGAAAACCGCCCGCCTCCAAGTACATGCGGGCGAACGAGGCGATGTTCGGCTCGTCCTCGACGATCAGGACGACCTGGCGATCATCGTGGGCCACGTCGGGCGATGCTAGTGCGCTCATCGATGCTCGTCCAATCGAGCGACCTCCGCCCGCGGGGGGCGGAGGTCGTCATGGGGGGTCAGGACGGTCCGGGGCCCCCGGCCTCGGGTGCGGGATCCGCTGGGGGCTGCGGCTGGAGCAGCACCCGGGTGGCGCGCCGGCCGTGCGCGCGGTACTCGCCGTCCGGGGTGGTGAAGGTGCCCCGGCCGCGAATCGTGCTGCGCGCCAGCGAGTCCGCCGCCGGAGTGAACGCGCCGTCGACCTCCGGGCCCTTGGCGACCATGCGGAACGCGGTTCCGGCGACGGTTACGCCCGCCGCGTCTCGGAGGCCCCTGTAGATGGTGAGGCCGTCGTCTCGGGTTTCCGTCTCCGTTCCGTCCGGGACCGTGACAACCAGGTCCGCTCCCTCGCTGAGGTCCCAGACCTTGAGCCGGCCGGTCAGCTCATCGAAGCTCACGGCCCCGCGTGCGGGACCACCCAGGGACCACTGGGCGCGCCGGTGGCCGAAGCGCCGGCCGGGCTTACGCCGGGGACCCTGCCCTTGCGGTCCGCCACGCGGCCCGGGCGTCCGGTCGTCCGTGTCCGCGGGCCGATCCCGGCGCCCGCCCTCGGGCCCCTCGCCCTCGTCGCGGCCCCTGTCATCCTCCTCGCGTCGGCCGGGGTGCCCTCCCGGATCGTCCACAGACTTCGGCGGGCCGTGCCGAGCGATACGACCCATCAGGTCCACATCGAGCGGCCCGGTGCTCAGGACCAAGCGGCCCGCTCGACGGAACGAGGCCGCGCGCCCTCCCGCCAAGCGGGTCTTTCCGCGTCCACGAACCGTGGCCACGCCCGTGGCGGTGTGCTTCTGTGTCGGGTCGACCTCGGCGTGGAAGCGCCCGCGGACCATCACGACGCACCGAGAGCAGTCGACGACGACGGTACCCCTGCCGGCGTAGCGCCACCGCGTGCCGTCGTCGCTGGAGCGCGCGCGGCCGAAGCCCTCAGCGCTTTGCTCGATGGTTGAGCCTTCCGCGGCCCGCACCCGCACGAGACCCCGGCCGCGGATGGAGATGCCGCCCGACCCCCGGTAGGCGAACTTGCCGCGCCCGCGGGCGCCGAGAGCCGCCGGGTCGCCGTCGCCCGCGGGCGCCGTGAGCCGATCGGGCTTGGTGTCAGGCCCGGGCGGGTGCTCCCCCGGGTGCGCCAACGCGACGGCCGGGAGGGCCGCCATCACCACTGCCACTGTCGCCAGCGATCGTTTCATCGTCCCGCCTTCTGTCTCTGGGGGGAGGGGGAGGCTGGATGGGTATCCAGCGACGCGTCCAGCGACGCGCCCGCTGGTTGTTGAGCCGGTAGAAGCCGGATCCGCGAAAGCGAACCCGTCCCATTCCGGCGACGGACACGCTGAGGCGCCCACTGCCGATCGTGACCCGCATCATCGAGCCCTCGATGAAGAAGCGGCCCTTGGCCCGGTTGACCCGGAGACGTCCCCGGCGATCGAAGTCCAACGTCTTGCCGCCCAGCGTCGCGGTCGCGTCGCGATCGCGGCTCCGGTCAATGACCACGAGACGCCCTCGGCGCGCGATCGCGCCGAAGGCGACCAGCCGTCCTTCGAGTCGCAGAGTTCCACGGCCGCTCGCCTCGAGTCGAGCCGAGCTCTCGCGCCGCTCCTCGCGATCGTCGCGATCGTCGCCGAGCGCGATGGCCGGCAACGCCAGGAGCGCCGCAGCCACGACCACCATGAACCTCAGCCTCACTGTCCCCCCGAATAATGGTGGAACGCAACGAGCGTCCACCCCGACGACGAAGAGTCTCGGCTGTCGAGGTGATGGATCGCGGTGCGCGTCGTAAAGAGTCTTTCGCGGAGATGTGTGGGAAGTGTGAGGGCGCTCGCCCGTCCTGCCCATCCACCGCACCGCCGGCCCGTCAGGGCTCGAGCTTGACGTTCTCCTCGACCGTGACGGGACCCGTCGGCTCGTCGAGCTTGACGTTCTCCTCGACGACGGCCGGCGGCGTCTTTCCCGCGGCGGCCGCGGGTGCCGACTCGCCTTCGGGAACGGGGCGCGGCCCATCGTCAAGGTAGGCCCAGACGAGCTCGCCGCACATGGGGCACGTCGGCAGCGCCTCGCGATTGCGGATCTGGAACTGGCAGGCGACACAGCCAAACATGCCCTGAACCCGCTGACCCGCGTGGAAGCACGGTAGTCCGAGGCGCTGCTCCGACTGCGCCGCGCCATCGGCGGGACTGAGGCCTCGCGCGCCGCCCAGGTCGAGCTTGCGGCGCTCGTGCGGTGCCTGGCTCCCCATGATGGCTCCTTCTGCGTCGACGGACGGGGTTGGCGCACCCGCCCGCGGCAAGGCGTATCGTTACCGGATAGGGAAAGGTTACCGCGCGCCCCGTATCTCGGCGCGCCGATCGAGGATCGCTCTCACAAGCGCTTGCGCGTCGCCCTTGTACAGCTGAACCCGGTTGTGGGCGACATCGCCGGCAACGTCGCGCGCGCCCGTGACGCCCTCGTCGAAGCCACGCACAGCGACGTCGCCCTGACGCTGCTTCCCGAGCTGGCGATCACCGGGTACCCGCCCGAGGATCTGCTCCTCCGCCCGGGTTTCTCCGCCGAGGCGCGAGCCGGGCTCGACGACCTGGCCGCGGGCGTCCGGCGGGGCGTGGTCGTCGTCGGCTTTCCGGAGTGGGACCGCGACTGTCACAACAGCGCGGCCGTCATCGCCGACGGGCGCGTCCAGGCCGTCTATCGCAAGCGGTTCCTTCCGAACTACGGCGTGTTTGACGAGGCGCGCTACTTCCGCGCCGGCCAGCGCGCCCTGGTCGTAGAGGCCGCGGGCCTGCGTCTCGGAATCGTGGTGTGCGAGGACGTCTGGTACCCGGGGCCGGTGTCCAACGACCTCGCCGCCGCCGCCGCCGACGTCATCTGCTGCATCAGCGCGTCGCCGTATCACCGCGGGAAGGGTGATCGTCGCGAGGCCATGCTGGCCACGCGCGCGGCCGACGCCGCCACGCCGCTCCTCTTCTGCAACCAGGTTGGCGGGCAGGACGAGCTGGTCTTCGACGGCCGCTCGGCCGTCTTCGACGCGGCCGGCGAGGTCGTCGCGCGCGCCCCCCAGTTCCAGGAGTGCGTCTTTGTCTGTGAGCTGCAACCGGCGCACGCCGCGCGGCGGCGGCTGCGCATGCCCCTGGCGCGCCAGCTCCCGGACAGCGACGTCGAGACCACGCCGATCGAGGCGAAGCTACCGTCCGCCCGAGGCCGGTGCGAGAACGTCGTCGAGGAGACGCTTGGCGCCGTGGACGAGGTCTGGGCGGCCCTCCGGCTGGGCATCGCCGACTACGTTGACAAGAACCGATTCCCCGGCGTGCTGGTGGGGCTCTCCGGGGGTGTCGACTCGGCGCTCACCGCCGCGCTCGCCACCGCGGCGCTGGGCCCCGAGCGTGTCGTCGCGCTCTCCATGCCGTCGGTCTTCACCAGCGACGACAGCGTGAGCCTCGCCGGCGAGCAGGCTCGCCGCCTCGGCATTCGTCTCAGCGAGCTTCCGATCGTCGACGTCGTCCGTGCATTCGAGGCGACCCTCGCATCGACGCTCGCCGGGAAGGGACGCGACGTGACGGAGGAGAACATCCAAGCCCGGGCCCGCGGCACCCTGCTGATGGCGGTCTCGAACAAGCTCGGGTCGCTCGTCCTCGCGCCGGGGAACAAGAGCGAGATGTCGGTCGGCTACACCACGCTCTACGGGGACATGGTGGGCGGCTTCGCGCCCCTCCGCGACGTGTCCAAGAGCTGGGTCTACCGTCTTGCGACGGTCGGTGACGACGACGGCCCGTTCGTGGTTCCCGCGATCACTCGGCGAGCGCCGACCGCCGAGCTTCGCCCCGATCAGCTGGACAGCGACAGCCTTCCGCCCTATCAATTGTTGGATCGCGTTCTCGAGGGCTATGTCGAGGAGGATCTCGGGGTGGACGAGCTGCTCGCCTCGGGGCTCCCCGAGGCCGAGGTGCGGAGAGTGGTCCGGATGGTGGACCGGTCCGAGTACAAGCGGCGCCAGGGCCCCGTGGGAATCAAGATCACGGCGCGCGCCTTCGGCAAGGACCGGCGCATGCCGATCACCAACCTCTATGGCTAGCGTCCGCCGGCTTGCGCCGGTCGTGGCCGCGCTCGCCGCGCTCGCTCTTGCTCCCGCCGCCGGGGCGAGCCTCCAGAAAACGCTCCCGCGGGGGGCCGCCGACGCGGAGTCGGTGGCGCGCTCGTCCCACTCCGTCTCTCTCCGGGCGCGCCTCGCCGAGGATCGTCTGCTCGTGACCTTCGCCGACCGGCCGTCGCGGGCCGTCGCGGAGGGTCGTCTTCGCGGCATCGGGCCGCCGGTGCCCGTGCTCCCCGAGGCCGGGATCTGGGCGCTCACCGCCGGGGACACGACGGAGGCTCGTGAGCGTGCGCTCGGTCGTCCCGCCGTCTCCGCCGCGGAGTGGTCGCTCACCCGTAGCTCCGATCCGCTCACTCCTCCGCGCGCGCCGCAAGAGCTTTCCCCGGTGCCGGAGCCCACCGACCCCCTCTACTCTCCCGATCGCCAGTGGGGCTTGTTCCAGCCGTCGCTCTGGGCGCCCCAGGTCACCGGGGCGCCCGGGCGCCCGACCATCGCCATCCTCGACAGCGGCATCGATTCCGCCCACGAGGAGTGGTCGGGCCTCGACGGTCCATTGTTCGCGCCGCGCAGCACCTTCCGACGCAACGGCGACGCCGACGACTGGGGCCGCAGCGGTCATGGAACGCATGTGGCGGGCATCGCCGCGGCGCCGGCGAACGGCGTCGGCGTGGTCGGGGTCGCTCCGGCCCGCGGCCCGAGCGTCAGGGTCATTCCGGTGCAGATCTCCGATCCACTCGGTCGGAGCACCGACGAGACGATGATCGCCGGCATCCGTTGGGCGG
Source organism: Miltoncostaeaceae bacterium (assembly GCA_030598075.1). GTDB lineage: Bacteria > Actinomycetota > Thermoleophilia > Miltoncostaeales > Miltoncostaeaceae > JARFPS01. Next base: position 5,301 of record JAUVQP010000099.1, read on the forward strand.
TGCGCAACGGCGCCGGGGTCATCAACATCTCGGCCGGGGGCCCGGGCTTCTCCCAGGCCTTCCAGGACACCGTGCTCTGGGCCGCCGACCGCGGGGCGCTGATCGTGGCCTCGGTGGGCAACGAGGGCGACGATGACAATCCGCTCAACTACCCCGCGGGCTATGCCCGCGTGGTCGGCGTCGGTGCCCAGTGCGACGGGCAGGCCGCGCCGGACTGCCCGCGCCCGTACGGGGCCGCGTCCTTCTCGAACCGCAACAGCTCCGCCGATCTCATCGCCCCAGGCGTCAACATCCTCTCGTCGCTCCCGACGCGAGTCGCGGACCGCTCGGTCGAGCCGGGTTACGGCCTCAAGGACGGCACGTCGATGGCCGCGCCGTACGTCGCCGGCGTGGCGGCCCTGGTGCAGGCGAGCAATCGCGGCGAGCTCAGCGTCGACCAGTTGCGGCGCCATCTCCTCAACACGGCGGTGGACGTGCCGCCCCGCGGGCGCGACAGCCGGTCGGGCGCGGGCGTGGTCAACGCGCTGGCCGCCGTCACGCTGCGAGCGCCGCCCGACGACCTCGACGAGGTCAACGATGACATCAAGTACGTGAAGCGGCACCGGCGACCGCTGCCGGGCAAGCCGGTCGTCTACCGGGCGTTCATCGATCGCTCGGACGACGTCGACGATGTCTACGCCGTCACCGCGCGGCGCGGCGAGCGCCTTCGCGCCGTGCTGACCCACGGGAGGGGACAGGTCGACCTCTACCTCTGGCGTGCCGGAACCCGCACCGTCAGCACCGAGAGCCACGCGAACGTTCGGCGCAACCTCGCCGACTTCAGCGGAACGCGGGGCCG
>JAUVQP010000114.1 GCA_030598075.1 Miltoncostaeaceae bacterium
GACGGCAATCGCGCTGCTCACCCCGAGCGCGACGCTCGAGAGGATCGCTCGAACGTCCGTCACGTTTCGCGACCTCTCGCGCGCGGCCCGGGCGTGGTACCTCGAGGCCGGGGAGTGGCGGGACCGCGCGGCCGGCTACGCCATCCAGGGCCGCGGAGCGATGCTGGTTCGCCGCATCGACGGCGATCACACGAACGTGATCGGCCTGCCGCTCGCGATGACTGTCGAGGTGCTTGAGGAGGCCGGCCTCAGCCCCTGGCGCTGACCCTCCGGATCGCCCAAACGCATGGTCGGCAGAGCGGGGTCAGCGCTCGGCGCGCGACTCCTCGTAGTCGCGTCGGGCGCGGTCGACGGCCGCTTGGCGTCGGTCGTGCAGGCCCTCCACCGCGCGGCGAGCCACGGCGTTCGAGGCCTCGATACCCCGGAGCGCACCGGTGAAACGAGGCATGACCTCGCGGGCGATGAGCTCGTAGCTGCGGAGCACAGCGTCACGCGGCGCCCACTCGTGGGCCCAGATCAGCAGCGTGCCGAAGCCCCCGGAGCGCTCCTCGAGCGCCTCCATGGCGTCGATGAGGTCTTCCGGGGTACCGACGATCCAGCTTCCCGCCTCGACCATCTGGTCGACGACCCGGCCGCGCGGCCCGGCGACCGGGCTGGGTCGACCCGTGATGGCCTCGGCGTAGTCCAAGAGATAGCGGGCCGCGCCCTCGCGTGCCTGATCCCGAGCCTCGGCGCGGGTCTCGGCGATGTGCACAGGCACGGAGAGCCGCCAGTCGGCGCGGTCGACCGCCGTTCCCGCCCGCTCCGCCTCGGCCTCGGCGATGCCCCAATGGCTCGAGAGGTCCACGGGGCCCGATGGGCCCTTCGCCACCGTCAGGGAGAGCACGCCGGTGCCGAGGGCGCCGGCCAGCGCCATGCCGGCGGGCGACTCCATGCTGGTGACGGCGATCGGCGGGTGCGGATCCTGATACGGCCGCAGCTGGAGCACCGCGTCGTGCAGCTCGAACCAGTCCGACACGTGTGTCAGGGGTGTCGAGTCGGTCATGAGCCGCACGATCAGCGGCAGCGCCTCGGCCATCATCGGGCGGAGCTCGGAGGGGTCGATGCCGAGCATGGCGGCGTCGGTCAGGTGGCCGCCCGGGCCGACGCCGAAGTTGATGCGCCCGCGGGTGAGATGATCGAGCAGCGTGATGCGGTCCGCGACCATCAGCGGGTGGTGGTAGGGAAGGCTGACCACGCCCGTGCCGAGGCGAATGTGTCGCGTGCGCTCCGCGGCGAAGGCCAGGAAGAGCTCCGGGGAGGCGATGGTCTCCCAGCCCGTGCTGTGGTGCTCGCCGACCCAGGCCTCGTGGAAGCCGAGCCGGTCGAGGTGCTCGACGAGCTCGAGGTCGCGCTCGAGGGCGAGCGTGGGGTTCTGCCCCGGCTCGTGGAAGGGCGCGATGAACACCCCGAAGCGTTTCATCAAGGGGGTGGAAGCCATGCGCTCGTCAGTAGAGTTTCGGGTAGCGGTCGAGCAGCTCGGCGTGGCGCCGCTGGCGCTCGCGACGTGCCTCCAACTCGGCGTCACCCGCCTCCTCCTTGAGGCGACGCAGCGTGGCCATGATCTGCGTGCGACGTCTCTCGCGCTCGACCGCCTCGCGCTCGGCTTTGCGCGCGGCCCGTCGGTAGGAGCTGTTGTCGTCGGCGAAGAGTGGTGTTCCCATCCGATCCTCCAGAATACCGGAGGGCACGGTCGACGAGCCCGCTGTCCCGGAGCCGGCCCGTTGGACGGACGGAGGGGTGGCGCGCTAGGTTGCGCACCGACGGGCCGGCCGCGCGCGGCTTCAGATCGCCCGCGCGCGCGGCTAAGATGGCCTTTCGAGACAGGGCAACCGGTAGACGGCGGCGTGCGACCAAAAGGAGGCGAGCCATCGGGCTCCTGAGCTACGTGACCGGCTTCGGCGGCCGCGACATGGCCGTGGACTTGGGTACAGCCAACACGCTGGTGTACGTACGCGGCCGCGGCATCGTGCTATCCGAGCCGTCGGTGGTGGCCATCGATCAGCGGACGGGCGAGGTGCACGCGGTCGGCATCGAGGCCAAGCGGATGCTGGGGCGCACACCCGGCAACATCAGCGCCATCCGTCCCCTCAAGGACGGCGTCATCGCCGACTTCGACGTGACCGAGCAAATGCTCCGGCACTTCATCCAGAAGGTCCATCAGAACCGCTGGGCTCATCCGCGCGTCGTGGTGTGCGTGCCGTCCGGCGTCACCGGGGTCGAGAAGCGGGCCGTCGAGGAGGCGACGCTGTCGGCCGGGGCCCGCGGCGCGTATCTCATCGAGGAGCCCATGGCCGCCGCCATCGGAGCCGGACTGCCGGTGGGGGAACCCACGGGGAGCATGGTCGTCGACATCGGCGGCGGCACGTCCGAGGTCGCGGTCATCTCGCTCGGCGGCATCGTCGTCTCGCAGTCGATCCGCGTGGGCGGCGACGAGCTTGACGAGGCGATCGTCAACTACGCCAAGCGGGAGTACAAGTTGTTGATCGGCAACCAGACGGCCGAGGAGGTCAAGCTCGAGATCGGCTCGGCGTATTCGTTGCGCGATGAGGTGCAGGCCGAGATTCGCGGCCGCGACATGATCAGCGGCCTCCCCAAGACCGTCGTCCTCAGCTCGGAGGACGTCCGTCGGGCTCTCGAGGAGCCGCTCGTGCAGATCATCGACGCGGTCAAGAGCACGCTCGACAAGACCCCACCGGAGTTGGCTTCGGACATCATGGACCGGGGCATCATGCTCGCGGGTGGCGGGGCGCTCTTGTCGGGTCTGGACGAGCGGCTGCGCCAGGAGACCGAGATGCCCATTCACATCGCCGAGTCGCCGCTCACCTGCGTGGCGGTCGGATCGGGCCGTTCCCTGGAAGAGTTCGAGGTCATGCAGCGGGCGAGCCGAAACGGACGACGACGGCGCCACTGATCCCCCACAGCTGAGATGGCCACTCAGCCGAACACGGGGCTCGCACGAAGGCGGGCCAACACCCGGCGGGCGATCATCGCGGGGCTCGTCGCAGCCTGCCTCGTGCTGTTCACTGTCTATGTGCGCGAGTCGAGCGGCGGAGCGCTGCACGGGGTGCAGGACGGCGCGGCCCGCGTCGCCGCGCCGGTGCAGTCCGTGGCGAACGAGGCCGTCTCGCCCTTTGGTGATGCCTGGACGTGGATGGCCGACCTGCGCGATGCCCGCTCGCGCGCCGAGGCCCTCGAGCGCGAGAACGGCCGGCTCCTCGCGCAGGCGGTCGAGGGCCGCTCCCAAGCCGAAGAGGTCACGCAGCTCCGCGGTCTTGCGGGAGTCGGCGCCGGGCTCGACACCGACTACGAGCGCGTCGCGGGGGAGGTGATCGGCCGGTCGATCACCAACTGGTACAAGGCCGCCCGCCTCGACGTGGGGTCCGACCGCGGCATCGTGGTGAACTCGCCGGTGCTGGCTCTCGGGTCGGACGGACGAGGCCCGGAGGGAGCGCTCGTCGGCGTCGTCTCGGCGGTGCGGCCCGGCTCTGCGGACGTCCGCTTCGTCACGGACGGCCTCACCCAGGTCGGCGCCACCGTGCAGCGCGCGGGTGCGCCGCCCGGTCTCCTCAGCTCGAGCTCGCCCGGTCTGCTGAGCCTCAGCGGGATTCCCCGCGAGTTCCCGATCCGCGCTGGGCAGACCGTCGTGACCGCCGGGTTCTCCGGTATCGGCCTGCCCTCCGTCTATCCGCCCGGTCTGCCGGTCGGTCAGGTGTCCGGCGTCGGCCGCGAGGAGGTCACGGTGCAGCAGACCGTGCAGGTGACCCCGTTCGTCGATCCGCGCACCGCTCGATTCATGGTCGTCTTGGCCCCGACGAGCGACCGCGCGAGGCGGAGGGCCGTCGGGTGAGCGATCCCTCGGTCGCGGACGCCGTCTCCCCGGCGGCGCGGAGCGCGGCTCCGCCCGGCATCTGGATCGTCGCGCTGATTGCCTTCTGCGCTGTCCTGCTCCAGATCACGCTGTTCTCGTTCGTGCGTCTCGGTGACGGCATACCCGACATCGTCGCGGCGGCCGTGGTGGCCGCGGGCCTCTGGCGGGGGCCGCTGGTCGGCGCGGTGACCGGCTTCTGCTCGGGTCTCTTGGTCGAGCTGACCTCTCCGATTGACAGCGTCGGGGTGTTTGCGCTGTTGTATCTCGTCGTGGGTGTGGTCGCCGGCCGCTATTGCGAGCGGGAGGAGTCCAAGAGCCTCTGGGCGCCGCTGGCCTTTACCGTCGTGGCGGCGCTGTTCGTGCAGGTCGGCTTCGCCTTGGTGCAGGTGTCGCTGGGCAAGTCGCTCGACACCCCCTCCTTCGTGGCCTCCGCGCTCGTCCCGTCGCTGATCCTGACCGCCTTGCTCACGCCCCCCGTGTTGCTGCTCGCGCGTCGCGTCCTCGGGCGCCCACGCATCGTCGAGCCCTACGCGCTCGGGCGCGCGTGAGCGCCCTCCCACGAGCCCAGCGGGCCGACTCGGGGGGCGGCCGGCCGCCCATCGACCAGTCGCTCGCGTTCCGGATAGCGGTGCTCGGCGGCATCGCCCTCGCCCTCCTCGCGATCCTTCTGGTGCGGTTGTGGTTCCTGCAGGTGGTGGGCAGCGAGGAGTACGAGGCGCGCGCCGACGGCAACCGGCTTCGTGAGGTGGTCACCGAGGCGCCCCGGGGCGTGATCACGGATCGCAACGGGGTGATCCTCGTGGCGAACACGCCGACCATGAGCGTCGTGGCGCGACCGCGCGAGCTGACCGGCGAGCGTCGGGACATCATCCTCCAGCGACTGTCGCGCAGGCTACGCGTCCCGCTGAGCGAGCTTCGCGAGCGGATCGAAGCGGGTGGGGGCACGCCCTTCCAGTCGGTCGTCCTGGTCGACAACGTCGATCCGCGCACCGCGCTTTACCTCTCCGAGCGGCGCCGACAGTTTCCGGGTATCGGCCTGCAGGAGACCTTTCAGCGCACGTACCCGGAGGGGCGTCTCGCCGCGCACATCCTCGGCCGGGTCGGTCCGATCACCGTCCAGATGGCGAAGACCTACCGCTCCCGCGGCTATAGCGGCGAGGAGAGCGTCGGCATAGGGGGTATCGAGGCCACGTACGAGGAGTGGTTGCGCGGCGCGCCGGAAAGGCTCTTGGTGGAGGTCGACGCCGCGGGCGAACTGGTGGGCCAGGGCGTCGTGTCTCGAGACGCGGCC
>JAUVQP010000147.1 GCA_030598075.1 Miltoncostaeaceae bacterium
AGCAACGACGGCTTGATCGCGCTCGCCGAGACCGATCCCGAGACGTTGTTCTCTGCGGAGGAGCCCCGGACGATGACCGAGATCCTGCAGGTGGCGGCCATGCACCTCGCGAACGACCGCTGCTACCCCGCTGAGGCTGAGCGACTCCGACGCGCCGCCGACGCGCTCCCGTAGCGAGCCCGGCCACCGCGGCGGCTAGCTAGCCTGCGCACCCGCCTCCGCCCCGCCCGCCCTCCTCGCGCACGAGGGGGATCAGGAGGATGGCTCCGACGAGGGCGGGCACGAGGGTCAGTGCGAGCGAGCCCTCCCAGCCGACGGGCGAGACCAGCAGGCCGAAGGCGATCGGACCGACGACGCCCGCGAAGAAGACAAGCGTCTTGCGCAGGGAGAGCGCCGCGCCTTGGTGCGCGCGCCCGGCGCGCTCGGCGACGGCCGTCGCAGACAGGCCGTTCCCGGCGAACGAGACGCCGACGGCCAAGATGGCCGCCACGATGGCGAGGCCGGTCGAGACCTGGGTCGCGACGTACAGCAGCACCACGAGGGCGACCGTGCCCGCGGCGAGCAAGAAAGTGGGAAGCAGCCGGCGCCCGATGTGGTCGGCCCAGTCGCCGGCGATCACGCGGGCGACCGCCGAGAAGAGGAGCGCGCCCGCGAGCACGGCGCCGGCCGCGACGGTGCTGAGCCCGCGCTCCTCGTGGAAGTAGAGCGGAAGAAACGCCACGAGCGCCACCGAGGTGGTGATGACCAGCGCGGCCGAGGCGATCAGCATCCTGAGGGCCGGGTCGCGAAAGGGAGATCCCGGCGTGGTCGCGACCACGGGCTCCGGCGGCCGCCTCGGTGGCGACCGCAGGGCCAGGGCCAAGGCCAACGCGGCGCCCGCCGAGGCGGCGGCCAGGGCGAGGAATGCCCAGCCGGTGCTGAACTGGCTGCTGATGCGCGGCAGCACCAGGGCGGCGACCGCACCGCCAAGGGGTATGCCGGTCATCACCAGCGACACGGCCGATGCTCGGTTCTGGCCGGTGGACCACTCGGACGCTGCCCGAACGCCGGTGATCGTCACCGCCGAGAAGAATCCGGCGACGAGGAGGCCGGCGACGATCCCCACGAAGCTGTCGGCGAGCGCGGCGACGGCCAGCCCGGCGGCCGCCCCGGCCATTCCGACGGGGAGCAGCCAGCGCTGACCGTAGCGATCGGCGTAGAGCCCCCAGGCCACGAGCATGAGGGTGTTGCCGGCCGCAGGCGCCGCGATCACCAACCCGGCCTCGGCGACGGAGATGCCGAACTCGGCGCGGATGTCCGGCACGAGGCTGGGCAGCCCCCGATAGACGGCGGCGGCTGCGAACTGCGCGGCGAGGGCGGCGGCGAGCACGGCCCCTCGCCGGCCGCCCAGGTGGTCCTCCAGGTGGCGGAGCCGCTCGCTCACGGGGCGAGCTCGGGCGCGACCGGCGGGAGCGCGTACTCGGCTCGGCGCTCGTCCAGGGGCACCTCGGTGGCGGCCCGGAGGCCCCACCCGGCGTCGAGGAGGTCGCGGATGACACCATGGCGGCCGTGCTCGGCTGCCGGCGCGGTCCGCGAGCCGTCGAGGCTCGCCATGAACTCCTCGGCGTCGAGCACGAGCCGGCCGCCGCGCCCGAGCGTCCTACCGTTGGCGTGAGCGGCGGCGGAGGCTTCAGCCGGCACATGGGCGAGGTCACCACCGCCGTGGAGTACGGCGTGGGCATCGCCCGTGTCCCGCCCAACAACTCCGAGCCGGGGAAGATGAGCAAGGAGCCGCGGGCCGGCGAGTGGGACGCCTGGGAGACCGACCTCCACGAGTCCGACCTCGCCGCCTACGTCGAGCTGTGCGGAGCCCACGGCATCCGTGTGACCCTAGCCCGGGACGTGGACGATGGGCTCGTCGAGGTCCTCGACCACGACGGCCCGAGCATCACCTCCCCAGTCGTGATCTGGAGATTGGCCCTGGAGGTACGGACCTCGCGCCCCCCTCCCGAGCTTGCGCGATGCCTGCCGCATGAGGTCTGATGGACGAGCATGGTGACCATCCAAGGGACCGAGTGACCGGGGGGTCGCTCTCCACAGCGCAACCATCGATGACCGGGCTCGACGCCGTCCGGGGCAACGGGGCCTGGATCGAGACCTCCGACGGCCGCCGCTACCTCGACCTCGCCGCGGGTATCGCCACCTGCAACCTGGGTCACAGTCACCCGGCGGTCATCGCGGCGGTGCTTCGGCAGATGGAACAGGTGATCCACCTTGGCGGTGTGTGCGGGCACGCGCCGATGTACGAACTCGCCGATCGCCTTTCGGGAATCACGCCGTCCAGCATCGAGAGCTTTCTGTTCTCCACCACAGGCTCCGAGGCCAACGAGGCCGCCATGCGCGTGGCGCGGGCGGCGACCGGTAGGCCCGGCATCGTGTGCTTTCGAGGCAGCTTCCACGGACGTACCCAGGGCGCGCTGGGGGTGACGACGTCGCGGGCCGCGTTCCGCATGGGGCTCGGTTCGGGCGGCGCGCACGTTGCTCCCTTCCCGCGGCCGGACGAGCTTGGGCTGTCCGAGGAGGCGGCCGCGAAGCATGCGCTGGCCGAGCTGGATCAACTGCACCGCCACCAGCTCGCGCCGGAAGAGACGGCGTGCTACATGATCGAGCCCGTTCAGGGCCAGGGCGGCTGCCACCCGGCGGGCAGCGATTTCCTGGTCGGGCTGCGCGAGCGCGCTGACCGGCACGGGGCCCTGCTCGTCTTCGACGAGATCCAGACCGGGATGGGCCGGACCGGGGAGTGGTTCGCAGCCCAGGCGTACGGGGTCGACCCCGACGTCATGACGATGGCCAAGGCGGTCGGAGGCGGGTTCCCGCTGTCGTCGGTGGGCGGCCGCGCGGGCGTCATGGAGTCCATGAAGCCTGGCGATCACGGCTCGACGTTCGGCGGCAACCCGGTGTCGTGCGCGGCCGCGCTGGCCGGCATCGACGCGATGGAGGCCGAGGACCTGCCGGCCCACGCCCGCGTTCTGGGCGCTCGCGCGCTTAAACGCCTTGAGGCGCTCGCCGATGAGCACCCGCAGGTCAGCGCGCGCGGCCTGGGGCTGATGATCGGCATCGAGATCCTGGACCACGATGGCCGCGGCGCCCGCCCGGATCTCGCCGCCGAGATCGAGCTGGGCATCCGGGAGGAGGGCGTGCTCGTCATCCGCTCAGGACCCGATGGGAACGTCGTCCGCTTCCTGCCGCCGCTGGTCATCACCGACGACGAGCTCGAGATGTCGCTGGTCGCCCTGGAGCGGGCCATCGGAAAGACCATGGCCCGGGCCGGCTCGGTCTAACCGGAGTCCTCCCTCAGCAGGTCGAGGTAGAGCGCCTGGGTCTCGGGGCTCGGATCGACGCCCTGGCTCTGGCGGAGCACCGACCGACAGGTGTGGAATCGGCGGAGCGCCAGCGCCCGCTCCCCTGCGGCGGCGTGGCACCGCATGATCCCGCGGTGCCAGCTCTCCTGCTCCGGATCGTCGTCGAGCAACGCCTCGAAGTGCGCGAGCGCATCGGACGGTCGGTCGCCGGCAAGCAGGGACTCGGCCAGCGAGGCGCGAATCGCCCGCGTGGCTCGCTCGCACTCGCGCCTCAGCTCGGTGGTCCACTCGGCGTAGGGCCATTCCGGGTACAACGGCGCCGCGCGGTCGTCGAGCAGGGCGGCCAGAGAGCGTGCACGCTCCTCGGGATCGTGCACCTCAGATGCCCTCGCCGCCTCGACCAGCACCTCCTCGACGTCCCACGTGTCGCCCTCACTGAGCTGCACGCGGAACCCGTCGGACTCCGCGAGCACGACGCCGGATCCGCCGTCCTCGCGCTCGGGCTCCAGCGCACGCGCGAGATCCGTGACGGCCACTTCCAGGGCGCGCTCGGC
>JAUVQP010000061.1 GCA_030598075.1 Miltoncostaeaceae bacterium
GCCGCTCTGAACGATGTTCACGGCCGTCGTGGCGGCGACGGCGACGATCGTCACCGCAACCATCATGAGGATCAGCCGGCCGCCGATCAGGCGGGGCGACAGGCGGGACCAGCGGCCGCGGCGCGACGGCCGTGCGCCGGCGCCGGCGTCCCTGCCGGTGAAACGACTCTCGAACCTGGCGAACATGTATCGGCTCGGCAACTCGGGCGCGACGACCGGAGCGCGCCGACATCTCTGCCTAACTAGCGAATCGGCCCGCGCGACCCGGCCCTTGAGGCAGGGCACGCGCCTGCCGGCCGGCCTCGCGAGCGCATCGCCCGCCTCTTGCGTCCCGCCGCCTGCGTCCGGCTCGACCGCCAACTCGACCGCCCCGGTCGGCCGGCGTGAGCCGAGCGCCTGGAATCAACCCCGAGGAGCCACCTCGTCGAGGAAGCCGTGAATCCAACGGCGGTACGTGGCTTGGTCGACGTTCCAGGACTCGACGTGGCCGGCGGCCGGCATGATGCGCAGCGTCACCAGGTCCGGCCGGCGCGCGACGAACGCGTCCAGAGGCCCGCGGGGGCAGGCCTCGTCGTCCGATCCCTGGATGGCCAGCACCGGGGCGGCCAGGTCGTCCGCGTTCGCCACCTGGTCGATGAGGGACAGGTCGATGCCGGCACGCCGCTCGGCGGCGCGCATCGCGAGCGGGACCATCGCCTCGGGAAGACCCCTCCGACGCGCCGCGCCGCGGAGCGTGGCCTCCGGCTGAAGGAACGGGCCATCGAGCACGACGCCTGCCAGAAGCGATGACAGGGGGGACAGGCGCGCCGTGGTCAGGGCCATTCCCCCGCCCAACGAGAACCCCACGAGGAGGACCCGGCGGGCGCCCCGCCGGTGGGCGAAGCGCAGCGCGGCCTCGACGTCCCTCCACTCGGTGCACCCCATTCTGGCCAGGCCGTCGGGAATCGGGTCGACCTCGGCGTCGCCGCGATAGGAGATGAGAAGCGCCGGGATGCCTCGCTCGGCCAGCGCGCCGAGCGCGCGAAGCGGCTCACGGCGGTCGGCGCCGCGACCGTGCACCATGACGGCCCAGAGGTCTCCCGCTCCCCCCACCGACCAGGCGGGAAGGTCTCCGAGCTCTCCCGTCACCACGACCTCGCGGTAGTCACAGCCCAACTCGGATGGGTCGTCGAAGATCTCGCGGTCCATCAGCACGCGGTCTCCGCGGCGGAGGGTTCCCCGCTCGGGCGTGATGCGGCGAACGACGGTCCGCTCGTCGGCGCTCTCGACGCGCTCCGAGCGGGCCCGGCCGCCCTCCCACCGAAGCGTGAACACCGCGCGCCGATCTGCCCAGCCGCGCCGCGGCAGGGTGACGAGCCGCTCGCGCACGCCGAGCACCGGCAGGTAGTGGTCGTCCGGTGGGGGCCCTGAGCCGGGACTGAGGAGCTCATCGACCAGCGGATCGATGAGCGTCGAGCGCTCGTCCGCGGCGCTCAGCCGATGCGGCCGGTGACGTACTCCTCGGTACGAGGGTCACCCGGCTGAGAGAAGATCTTGGCCGTGTCGTCGTACTCGACGACGACACCGGTGCGCTGGTCGTGCTCGTCCACCTCCACGGTGAGGAATGCGGTCCGGTCGGAGACGCGCGTCGCCTGCTGCATGTTGTGGGTCACGACGACGATCGTGTACTCGTCCCGGAGCCGAACCATGAGGTCCTCGATGCGGCCCGTGGCGATCGGGTCAAGCGCCGAGCAGGGCTCGTCCATGAGAAGAACGTCGGGGTTCGTGGCGAGGGCGCGCGCGATGCAGAGCCGCTGCTGCTGGCCGCCCGACATGCCCACGGCGCTCCCCTTGAGGCGATCCTTGACCTCGTCCCAGAGCACGGCGTGCCGCAGCGAGCGCTCGACGACCTCGTCCATGTCGACCTTCATGCAGAGCACCCGCGGCCCGAACGCGACGTTGTCGTAGATCGACTTCGGAAACGGGTTCGGCTTCTGGAAGACCATGCCGATGCGCTTGCGTACCTCCACCGGATCCACGCTCGGGTCGTAGAGATCCTGGCCGTGATAGAGGACCTCGCCGGTCATCGAGGCCGACGGGATGAGGTCGTTCATGCGGTTGAACGTGCGGAGCAAGGTGGACTTGCCGCAGCCGGAGGGACCGATGAGCGCGGTGATCCTGTTCCGCTGGATGTCCATGCTGACGTTCTTGATGGCCGGAACGCCGTCGTAGAACACGTGGACGTCGTTGGTGCGAAGGACGGTGTCGACCGCGACCGACGCCCCGGCCGATGTGGTCGTCGCTACCGGTTCCACGGACACCACGGCGGAGGTTATCTGCTTGCTGGGGTCGGCCACAGTCAGTCCGCCCTATGCATGCCGCTGGTAGCGGTTGCGGAGCCAGATCGCGAACGAGTTCATCACGAGCAGGATGACGAGAAGGACGATGATGCCCGCCGCGGCCAGAACGCGAAATTCGTCCTGGGGGCGTGACACCCAGTTGAAAATCTGCACCGGGAGGGTCGTGTAGCCCTCGCTGAGGGGCCCGTCGGGGTTGAAGGTCACGAACACCGTGGCACCCACGAGCAGCAGTGGCGCGGTCTCGCCGATCGCGCGTGACACGGCAAGGATCGCGCCCGTCGCGATCCCGGGAATGGCGTTCGGCAGCACGTGGTGCCAGATCGTCTGCCACTTGGTCGCGCCGAGAGCCATGGATGCCTCCCGCAGCGAGCTCGGCACCGCGCGGAGCGCCTCCCTCGACGCCAGGATGATGGTCGGCAGCACGAGCAGCGCGAGGGTCAACGACCCCGCGTACGCGACTTGGCCAAGACTCAGCGGCCCGCGCACGATCATCCCGAGCCCGAGGATTCCGAAGACGATCGATGGAACGGCGGCGAGGTTCTGGATGTTCACCTCGATGACGCGCTTGTACCAGCGGTTGCCCTCGCCGTACTCCTCGAGGTAGATCGCCGCCCCGACACCGAGCGGGACCACGGTGAGGATCATCATCCCGATGACCCAGAGCGAGCCGAAGATGGCCGACTGGAGCCCCGCGTTCTCGGGAACGCCGGACGGGAAGTTGGTGAGCAACTCCAGGTTGAGGCGGGAGCGACCGTCGAGGAACGCGTCGAGGATCAGGGTGAACAGCAGCGACAGGGCGACGAGCACGCTGAGCAGCAGCAGCGCGAGAAAGGCTGTGCTCTTCCACACCTCGGCCCTCGAGCGCATGCCCAGCGCCAAGGCCTCGCTGTCCTCGCCGGCGGCCCTGATCGCGTTCCGGGCGCCTGTGCGGAGCCGGCGGCGGTCGGGATCAGACATGGGCGACGCCGGGGGAGATCACTCGTACACCTCACGGAACCTGCGCACCAGCCACGTGCTGACGACGTTCATCGTCAGCGTCATGACGAACAACAGCGCCCCGACCGCGAAGACCGTCTTGTACTGGAGCGTGCCCACGCCGATGTCGCCGGTGGCCGAGGTCGCGATGAACGCGGTCATCGTCTGAATGCTCTCGACGGGGTTGAACGTGAGGTTCGGGGTGTTTCCGGCCGCGATCAGCACGACCATCGTCTCGCCGATCGCCCGCGAGACGCCCAGCACGAAGCTCGCGACGATGCCCGAGAGGGCGGCCGGCACCACGACGCGGAGGGCGACGGTGCGCCTTGTGGCCCCGAGGGCGTAGGCGCCCTCGCGCAGGCTGCCCGGCACCGCCGACATCGCGTCCTCGGAGATGGACGCGACCGTCGGGATGATCATGATGCCGAGCACGATGCCCGCCGCCCCGGCGCTGAAGATGCCGGGCGGGTCGCCGAGAAAGCCCGGCCAGTTGTCGCGGATGAGCGGCGTGATGAAGGTGAGGGCGAAGAAGCCGTAGGCGACCGTCGGAATGCCCTCGAGCACCTCGAGCACGGGCTTCACGACCCGCCGCACCCTTGGCGAGGCGTACTCGCTCAGGAAGATCGCGGCGCAGAGCCCGAGAGGTAGGGCGATGAGAACCGCCCAGAAGGTGACGCTGAGCGTTCCGACGACGATCGGCAGCACACCGAAGCTCGGGTCCGCGAAGAAGGGCGCCCACTCCTCGGCCGAGAAGAAGTCGAGCGGCGAGACCTCGCTGAAGAACTCGATCGTCGGCTGAAGCAGGGCGGCGACGATCCCGACGGTCGTGAGGACCGAGGCGAGGGCGCAGAAGACCAGGACGGCGAAGATCAGGCGCTCGCCGACGCGCCGGCGACTCTTCCCGAGGACGGGAGGCGTGGCGGGCGAGAGGATGGTCTCGTGGGTGCTCATCACAGGAGGGGCCGCCGGGCCGCCTACTCCGTGGCGCCGCCGGCGAGGGCATCGATCTGCTCGATCGCCGTGTCGCGCTGCTCTTGGGAGAGCGGGATGACCAGCGCCTGCGAGGAGATGGCGTCGTTCTGCTCGACGTAGAACCGCAGGAGGGCCTCGACATCGGGCCTGGCCAGCGCCGTGTCGGCCGAGTAGACGAAGAGCGGGCGGGCCAGCGGGGTGTACTCGCCCGCCTGGACGGTCTCGGCGCTCGGCCCGGTGCAGCCGCTGCCGTCGTCGATCTCGAGCGCGCGGACCTTGTCGGTGTTCTCCCGGATGAACGAGAGGCCGAAGTAGGCCATTCCGCCGAGGCTGCCGTTGACGCCGGTCACCGCGGCGTTGTCGTCCTCGCCGACGTTGTCGTAGTCGGTGCGCTGCGCCCCCGCCTCGCCGTTGACGGCCCGGGTGAAGAAGTCGAAGGTCCCGCTGTCGGTGCCGGGGCCGAACAGCACCAACTTCTCGTCCGGGAAGCTCGGATCGACCTGATTCCAGCTACTCACATCGCTGCCGGGCGCCCAGATCGCGTTCAGTTGCTCGAGGGTCAGGCACTGCGCCCAGTCGTTCTCGAGGTTCACCGCGACCGACAGGCCGTCGTATGCGACCGTGATCTGCTCGAAGCCGATGCCGGCGGCGGCGCAGGCCTCGATCTCCTCCGGCGTGATCGCGCGCGAGGCATCCGCGATGTCGGTCTCACCGCGGCAGAACTTCGCGAAGCCGCCACCGGTGCCGGATGTCCCGACGGTGACCCGAGCGCCGGAGTTCCGATCCTGGAACTGCTCCGCCGCGGCCTCGCTCAGCGGCGCGACGGTGCTCGATCCGTCGATGACGATCGGACCGCCGCGGCCGTCCCCGCCGCCACATCCGGCGGCCACAGCACCGACGGCGATCGCGGTCGCGGCGACCAGGAGCGCTCGCCGACGCCGGCGTGGGGTTCGCACACGTGCTCCTTCTCACGGCAGCCTCTGGGACGTACCGGCCGGGAAACTCCACAAGCGGACGAGGATGAGGCTACGACCCGCCCGAGCCGGGCGCGTGTCCGACCCGTGACCGTAATGTGACGAAGCTGTGACCACCTGCCGACACCGGCGCGCGTCGGCGCACAACCCCCCGCG
Organism: Miltoncostaeaceae bacterium; assembly: GCA_030598075.1. GTDB lineage: Bacteria > Actinomycetota > Thermoleophilia > Miltoncostaeales > Miltoncostaeaceae > JARFPS01. The sequence continues at coordinate 5,417 of JAUVQP010000061.1, forward strand.
GACGGCGCGGCGGGCGAGGTGATACGAGAGGGCGCGTGATCCTTCTGAACGCTCTTCGCCGCCTCTCGTGGAGAACTCGGCTCTTCTACGCGATCCCTCTGGGCGTCACGCTCGCGTGGCTCGCCGCGGTGCTCGCGACGGGCGAGCTCTCGCGGGCGGCGAGCCACTGGCAGGCGTCGCTCACCATGATCTTCGGAAGCTTCCTGGCCGGATCGTCTCCCGAGGGGGGCGGAGCGGTCGCGTTTCCGGTCTTCACCAAGGTGCTTCACACGCCCGCGGAGGTCGCGCGGACCTTCTCGCTCTCGATCCAGGCGGTGGGCATGTCGGTGGCGTCCGCGGCGATCCTGCTCGCACGCCGGCCGATCGACGTCCGCGCCTACGCCGTCGCCGCCCCCGTCGGCATCGTGGGGCTGCTGGCCGGCCTGGTGCTGCTCGGCGATCCTGACACGCCGTTCTGGAGCTTCAGAATCTCGGCCTCGTACGCGAAGGTGACCTTCACCATCGTGCTCGCGGCGATGAGCCTCATCATGTTCGTGATGCTCCGCGCCCGCGACGCGGGCACGGACCGCCGCCCGCGCTTCTCGCCGCGCATCGTGAGCGGACTCGCCCTCGCGGCGCTCGCCGGCGGGGTCATCACGTCGATGACCGGCACGGGCGTCAACGTCCTGCTCTTCCTGTTCGTCGTGGTCATGGCCGGACTTCACCCCAGCATCGGCGTGCCCACCAGCATCTTGGTCATGGCGACGGTCTCGGTCGCCGGGTTTCTGATCCTGGTCGTCGCTCACGGCGAGTTCGACATCGCGTTCAACGCGGCGGGCCAGGTCGCGTCGGTGGACGGTCGGGCCCTCGTGCCACCGCTGCCGGCCGGCGAGGCGGACCTCTTCGGCCTCTGGCTCGCGTCGGTGCCCATCGTGGTGTGGGGGGCACCCCTCGGAACCTGGGTCGTCAGCCTTCTCAGAGAGGAGTGGTTGATCGCCTTCATCGGAGTGCTCGCGCTGACGGAGGTCGTGACCACGGCGTTCCTCCTGGACGATCTCTGGACGAACGCGGCGCTCACGGGCTACTTCGTGGGCGGGATGCTCGTCGCGATGACCGGCATCCTTCTGCTCCGCCGCTTCCGGCGCGCCATCCTCGGCCTCCCGGAGCCCGGGGCGGAGCCCTGAGGATGAGAGGCGGCCCTCCTCGCGGCAACAGGGGGCACTAGCGGTGCGACCAGACGGGCTCGCGCTTCTCGAGGAAGGCGGCGAGACCCTCGGTGGCGTCCGTGGCCAGCATGTTGCGGCACATCACCGCTCCCGCGTGCGCGTAGTGCTCGTCGGTCATGCCGAGGTTCTCGTAGAAAGCGGCCTTCCCCATCCCAAGAGCGACCGCGCTCGCGCCGGCCACCTTGCCGGCGAGCGCGGCGGCGGCCTGGGGAAGCTCTGCTTTGGGCACCACGCGGTTGACGAGACCCCACTCGCGGGCGGTGCGCGCGTCGATCGGCTCGCCGGTCAGAAGCATCTCCATCGCCTGCTTGCGACCGACGTTCCGCGCCACCTCGACCATGGGCGTGCTGCAAAACAGGCCAATTCGCACGCCCGGGGTCGCGAAACGTGCCGTCTCGGCGGCCACCGCGAGATCGGACGCCGCCACGAGCTGGCATCCGGCGGCGTTGGCGATGCCCTGGACCGCGGCGAGCACCGGCTGCGGCATGCGGTGGATCGCCATCATCAACGCGCCGCAGGCGGTGAACAACTCGTCGTAGAAGGCGGCATCGCGCCCGACCATCTCTCTGAGATCGTGGCCCGCGCAGAAGGCCGGGCCCGTGGAAGCGAGCACCACGGCCCGCAGGCTCGTATCCGCGGCGATGTCGTCGAGGCGCCCGTGCAGCTCGCGGATGACGGCGAGAGACAGGGGGTTGCGCCTCTCCGGCCGGTTGAGCGTGATCGTGGAGACCGGCCCCTCGCGGGCGATCAGCAGGCTGTCGGACACGTCCACACGTTACCGTCCGGAGCGCGGCTGGCACGGCGGCGCGCCACCGGGACGTCGATGCTCGAGCGTGCGTTGGGTCGCCCGCACGGCGAAACTGAACGCCCGGGTGGCCTCGGCGGGCATACTGCCCCTCGTGGCGCAGCTTGCCGGGATGAGCCAGGGAGCACCGTCGGCCGAGGTGCGCGAGGCGCTCTTGCGGTACCGGCGCCTGGCCGTGCCGGGCCTGTCGCCGAACACGTCGCGGCCGAGCTACCGCGCCATGGTCCACATGAGCGCCGCGGGCTACGACATCACTCCGGTCAACCCGCGCTGCGAGGAGGTGCTGGGTGTGCCCTGCGCGCCGACGCTCGCCGCCGCCGCCGAGCGCGGGCCCTTGGAGGTCGTGGACATCTTCCGGCGCGTGGAGGAGATCCCGGCCATCGTCGACGAAGCGATCGAGTTGGGCGCGAAGGTCGTCTGGATGCAGCTCGGCCTCCGCGACGCCCGGTCGGCGGAACGCGCCCGCGCCGCGGGCCTTCAGGTGGTCGAGGACCGCTGTATCAAGATGGAGCACTGCCGCTTCTTCGGCGGCCTCAACGTCGTCGGCCTCTCGACCGGGGTGGTCGGCTCGCGCCGCATGGCGATGTTCACGTGAGCGACGAGGGGCGCGACTTCGGCTTCGACACGCGTGCGCTCCACGCCGGCCAGCGCGTGGATCCGCTCACCGGCAGCCGCGCGCAGCCCATCTATCAGACCGCCGCCTACGTCTTCGAGGACGGGCAGCACGCGGCCGATCTCTTCGACCTCAACCGCTTCGGGAACATCTACACGCGGATCATGAACCCCACGACGGCCGCCTTCGAGGAGCGCATGGCCAGCCTGGAGGGCGGCGTCGGCGCTCTGGCGACGGCCAGCGGCCTCGCCGCGCAGTCGCTGGCGATCATCACGCTGCTGGAGTCCGGCGACGACGTCGTCGCCAGCTGCAACCTCAACGGCGGCACGCGCAACCACCACACGGTGACGCTCGGGCGGCTGGGCATCGGATCGCGCTTCGTCGAGCCCGATGACAAGGGCGCGTGGAGGAGCGCCATCGGCC
>JAUVQP010000149.1 GCA_030598075.1 Miltoncostaeaceae bacterium
CGACCGTGGGCATCGACCCGCGTCTTCTCGTCGCCATCGCCGGAGCCGAGACGTCCTTCGGCACCTACGCGCCCTCGCAGGGCATCCGAAATCCGTTCGGCATGGGTCCCGGCCTGCGCTACGCCAGCTGGGCGGACGCCATCCGCGCGGCCGCCCAGAACCTCGCCGGGCCGATCTATCTGGGAGCCGGTCGCGTGACCATCCCGGCGATCCAGGAACGCTGGGCGCCCTCTGGCGCGTCCAACGATCCAACAGGGCTCAACAACCACTGGACGACAAACGTCAGTGCGCGCTATCGGGAGCTCGGTGGCGATCCCGACGCGCCGGTGTTCGCCGACGGGGCCATCCCCCTCGTCCTCGGCTCGGCCGGAGTCAACCCCTCCCCCCCGGTCGAGAGTCCGGGGGAGCGCCTCGCCGCGGCCGCGGTGCGGCGCCTGGACGAGCCGGCGCGGCACCCCGACTCGGGCGGCGCCGGCATCTCCCCCGAAGAGCTCATACGTCTGGCAGCCTCAGAGACAGGGATGTCAATTCCCGATTCGGGGCCGCTCTCCACCGCCGGCACACCGGTCGCGCCCGGCGATGAGACCGTCGGAGACGTGCTCGTGTTCGAGCGACCGGGCACCCCGGACCCGCGCGTCGGCATCTATCTCGGAGCGGGGACGTTCGTCCACGCCTCCCCGGAGCGCGCGACGGTGACGCTCGCGTCTCTCAGCGAGGCCCGGTTCGGAAACGGGCTGCGCGCCGTGCGCCGTCTCGTGGATGACCGCGGAGCGACGGGCGGCTGAGGCTCCTTCGGCGCGTCGGTGCCCGATCCCCGCGAGGCTTGCGGAAGGGCGAGGAGGACGGCCGTCCCCACACCGGCGTCCGGCTCGATCCTGACGGATCAGCTGCGATCCGCGCTGCGCTGTGCCCCCTTGTCGGGTCCGAAGCCGCCCGGGCTCCACAGCACCTCTCTGCCCCCCAGATTCGCGGCACGGGCGAGGATGAACAACAGATCCGACAGCCGATTGAGATAGATGACCGCCTGGGGATTGGCCCCCTCGGCGCCGGCCAGCGCCACCGCGGCCCGCTCGGCCCGGCGACAGGTCGCGCGAGCGAGGTGCAGCGCCGCGCCGCCGCGCGATCCACCCGGCAGAACGAAGCTGGTCAGGTCCGGGAGGTCCTTGTTTACCTCGTCGCACGACGCCTCGAGCCGCGCGACCTGCTCGGGTCGAACGCGTAGACGATCCCCCGCGGCGGACTCCGGCACCGAGAGGTCCGCGCCGAGATCGAAGAGGTCGTTCTGGATCGCTGCCAGGATGCCGTCGGCCCGCCCGTCGAGACCCTCCGCCCGCGCCACGCCGACCGCGCTGTTGAGCTCGTCCACCTCGCCGACGGCGTCGACCCTCCGGCTGTCCTTTCGAGCCGACGAGCCATCCCCCAACGAGGTCTCCCCGCGGTCACCACGTCGGGTGTAGATGCGCGTCAGACGGACCATGGCCTCAGACTAGTGGCTTCCGGGGCCGGCCCGCAGCCCGCGCCGCGGGTGAATCGGATCCCCTCAGCGCCCATCTCTCGGCAAAGGCGATGGCCCTGTCCTCGGTGTTGACCCGGCCGACGAGTTGCTCCTCCCGGATGGCCTCGAGGAGCTCTCCGAGCCACGGCCCCGGCGCGCGACCGAGGCGGCCGGCCAACGCGTCGCCGCTCACGAGCTGATCGAGCGGACCACGATCGGCGATGGCCCCGTGCGCCCGCAGCACCTGACGCGCGACGTCCAGGTGACGGTCGATCGCGGACTGCCGGGTGCGCGGCCCGCGGGTGGCCAGGCGGTCGGCGGCGGAGAGGACGATCAGCTCGACCTCGGCGGGAGCCGTGAGCCGCAGGTAGCGGACGATCTGGCGCTGCGAGAGCGGCTGGCGGTGGACGAGGAAGCCCAGCGGGAGATGTTGGCGGACACAGTGCGCGACGAACTCGCGGAGGCGGTTCGATGCTCGAAGGCGCAGCAACATGGCATGGGACATATCGGCCCCCAGCCGATCGTGCCCCATGAACGTCACGCGGCCGTTCGCCTGCACGGCGCGCGTCGCGGGCTTGCCGATATCGTGGAGCAGCGCGGCGAACAAGAGCGCCTGCCCGCGATTCAGGTCCTCGGCCAGCGGCTCGGCGAGCGCCGTGAGAACCCGTTCGGCCGAGCCCCGAAAGACGGGCTCGGGATCGGCGGTGAGTTGCTGGGCCCCCCGAAACACCTCGAGCGTGTGGCCAAGGACATCCCTGTGGTGGTACGGGTTCTGCGACAGTCCCCGAGCCTGATCGAGAGCGGGGACGAGCGCCCCGAGAACGCGCAACTCGTCCAGGCTCTCGACGGCGCTCGCGGCGTCGGACAGCCGCAGGATTCGGCGAAGCTCCTCGCCCAGCCGCTCCCCCGCCACGTCCCAGACCCGCTGGGCGTCGTAGCGCGCCTGCCGCACCGTCTCACCGTCGATGCTCCCGCCTATCTCCGCCTGAATCCGCGCGGCTCGGAGGAGGCGAACGGGGTCGGCGAGAAAAGCGCCCGGCCGGACCAGGCGAACCCGCCGGGCGGCCAGGTCGTCCAGGCCCCCGTGGAGATCGATGATCTCGGGCTCGGCGTGGACCGGCACCGCAAGCGCGTTGATGGTGAAGTCGCGCCCGCGGAGATCGGCGGCGATCGAGCCGCCCTGCAGCGGGGTCAGATCGACCGTGAACCGCAGCGGGCCGCCCTGCACGCGCCAGGCGCCGAACTCCGGCGAGAGCTGAAATCTGCCGGCGCCGTGAGCTTTCGCGAGCACGCGCGCGGCGGCTTCGGCGTCGCCGTCGATGGCGATGTCGACATCGGTGATGGCCCTCCTCGTGAGCGCGTCGCGCACACAACCGCCGACAAGCCAGGCCGGACGGTCGAGCGGCGCCAGCGGCGCGAGCAGCGGTCCTAGAAGCTCCCTCACAATGACGGTCCACGACCGTCTGCCGGCTGCAAACCGTCGCGATGCGGTGCCATCGGTCGGGGCGATGCCGTACGGCAGCACACCCTCCCTGCCTCCTTGCCTCGCTCGGTTTTCGCCGCGGGCCGGCCGCGTCTCATTGTGAAAGAGCTTCCCAGGCGGTCGTCGCTCACGCCCGGTGGTCTTCGCCGGCCTGCCCCGGCTGTCCGCCGAGGCCCCGGTGCCGCCGCGGCACGCGGGCGCCAAGACCGCAGATGACCTCATAGTTGATCGTCCGGCGCAGGCGCGCGACCTCCTCGACCAGGATGCGCTCGTCGCCCTGCTCGCCGATGATCACCACGGGATCGCCCACCGCGTCCTCCGAGCCCGGTCCGAGGTCGACGGTGATCTGATCCATGGACACGCCCCCGACGATCGGGACGCGACGCCCACCCACGAGGACCGAGCCGGTGTTGCCGAGCGATCGGTCGATGCCGTCCGCGTATCCGAGCGGCGCGAGGCCGATCCTCGAGCCGCGGCTCGCTCGGAACGTTCGCCCGTAGCCCACGCCCTCGCGGGACCGAACGGCCTTGATCGAGCCCAGGTAGCTCTCGACCCTCATCGCGGGACGCAGATCGTCCTCCGCGGGATCGGAGCCGAAGGGCGAGCATCCGTAGAGCGCGATGCCACACCGGACCATGTCGAAGGCAGCCTCCGGCTCGACGAGCGTGGCGGCGGAGTTCGCGGCGTGGATCACCGCGTCGGGGAACCGATCCCGCAGGGCGCCCTGCACCGCCCGGAAGCGGACCAGTTGCTCGCGGAGGAACCTCGGTCCCTCGCCCTCCCGCTCGTCGGCGGTCGCGAAGTGAGACATCAAGCCGATCACCCGCGCGTCGCTCGCCACGGCGGCGTCCGCAACGGCCGCAACGTCCTCGGGGCGCGCCCCAAGC
>JAUVQP010000125.1 GCA_030598075.1 Miltoncostaeaceae bacterium
CACTCGGCCGGCCTCGCTGTCGACGAAGCGAGGCTCCTCGTCCCGGATGCCATCCTCGATCGCGCCGACGACGCTGGCGTTCGCCGGCTCGATGCCCATGAGCAGGGCGACATCGTCGCCGCTGATCGCCTGGGCGGACTCCGCGCCCTCCACGAGGCCGGCTGGGAAGTTGATGTTCAGCGTCTGCGCGTCCACGCCGGACAGGCTCCAACGCGGCACCTGCTGGGGCACGATGTCGCCCAGCGGTTGGTCGGTCGCGGGCCCCGGGTCCGCCAGGTCGAGGTCGGTGCCTCCGCTCCGCGATGACAGCACGACCAAGAGCACGATGACGACGATGACCACCAGCCCCCCACCGACGGCGGCGGGGATCACCCACGGGGGCCGGCCCGTAGCTTGGGGCCGAGAAGCGGGCGGGCTGGGCGCCGGCGCGGGCCCGCCCGGGGCCACGGTCGGCGGCGGCCCGGTGTCCTCGCCGCTCTGTGGGGGCGCCGGGGGCACTTGCTCGCCTTCGGTGATGGTGGCGCTCGCGCCGCCGTCCTTGACTGCGGGTTCCGTGACCGTCGGAGAGCCCGGCTGCGTGGCGTCCGCGGCGCCCGGCGTCGCCGACACCGCGGCGACGAGGTCCTGCACGAACGCCGAGGCGGTCGGGTAGCGATCCTCGGGCCGCTTCGCGAGGGCTTGGAGGACGACGGCGTCGACCCGCTCGCCCAGCGACGGACGGCGGCCCGACGGCGGGTCCGGGGTGTCGTTCAGGTGCGCGTAGAGCATGGCGCTGCGGTCGTCGCGCTCGAAGAGCGGACGACCGGTGAGCGACTCGTACGCCACCGCTCCGAAGGCGTAGCGGTCGGCGGCCGACGTGACCTGCTCGCCCCGGATCTGCTCCGGCGCGACGTACTCGAACGTTCCCATCCATACGCCGGTGCCGGTGAGCCGCGCGTCCGCCAGAGCCTTGGAGAGCCCAAAATCCGACAGATAGGCATGATCTCCCGGGCCGATCAGGATGTTCGCCGGCTTCACGTCGCGATGCACGAGTCCGCGCCCGTGGATCTCGTCCAGTGCCTCAGCCACCTGCCGGAGCAGCGCCAGCGCTCGCTGGACGGGCAGGGCGCCGTGAGCGCTGATGATCCCATCGAGGCTCGGCCCCTCGACGTACTTCATGGCCAGAAACGCGTGACCTCCACCGTCGCCCGCCTCGTAGACGGGAATGACGTGGGGATGGTCCAGGCTCGCGGCGCTGATTCCCTCGCGCTTGAACCGCTCCATGAAGCCGGGATCGCCAGAGAGTTGCTCGCTGACGAGCTTCAGGGCGACGGTGCGCTGGAGGCTCTCCTGCGTGGCGCGATACACCACGGCTTGGCCTCCGCGACCGAGCTCGGCCTCGATGAGATAGCCCTCGATCGTCGTGCCGATGAGTTCTGCCATGAGCGCGCCGAGCCTACCGGACGCTGCGCCCTACGATGGACCCGTGGCGGCGCCCCTGATCCCCCTTCGGCACTTCTTCGACAACCCCGGGCGCGCGGGTGGGCGGCTCTCGCCCGACGGCGAGACGGTCTCCTATCTCGCGCCACGCGACGGCGTGCTGAACGTGTGGCTCGAGCGGGCGGAAGGCGGCCCGGCCCGGCCGATCACCGACGACCGCGAGCGCGGGGTCCGCTCCCACATGTGGACGCGCGACGGGCGGGGGATCCTCTACCCGATGGACCGAGGTGGCGACGAGAACCACCACATCCTCCTGGTGGAGGTCGGTGATCCACGTCCCCCACGCGACCTCACCCCGTTTGCCGGCGTTCGCGCCGGGCTCCTCGCGGCGCCTCGGGCCACCCCCCGAGAGATCGTGGTCGCGATGAACCTGCGGGACCGCTCCGAGTTCGACGCGTACCGCGTGACGCTGGCCACGGGCCGCATCGAGCTCGTCGCGCAGAACCCCGGGAACGTCCTCAGCTGGCTTCCCGATCGCGAGGGGCGCGTTCGCGCGGCGCGCGCCCAGAGCCCGGAGGGCGACTTCGAGTTGTTGGTCGCCGAGAGCGAGGGCGAGCCGTTTCGCGTCATCGCGCGCTACCCGAACGAGGACGGCGGCCACGCGTACGCGTTCACGCCGGAGGGGGATGCGCTCTGGGTCGGAAGCGCGAAGGGCGCGGACCGGGCCCGCCTCGTTCGCGTGGACCTCGCGACCGGCGAGGAGACGCTCATCGACCAGGACGAGGTCGCCGACCTCGGGAGCCCGATCGTCAGCGACCTGACCGGCGAGCTTCTCGGCGCCGCGTATCGTCGTGATCGCCTGGTCGTGCACGCCTTCGACGAGCGCTTCGCGAGGGACTGGGATGCCGTCAGGCAGCTTCACTCCGGAGATCCCGCGCTCGCCGGGCAGGATTCCGCAGAGAGTTCCTGGCTCGTCACCTTCGATGACGATCGGGACCCGGGCGCGACGTACCTCTTCCGTCGTGACTCCAGCGAGAGCCGCTTCATCTTTCGCACCCGGCCCTGGCTGCGCCCCGAGGACCTCGCTCCGATGAGGCCGGTGACGATCACCAGCCGCGACGGGCTTGCGCTCCATAGCTATCTCACGGTTCCGGTCGGCGCACCCGAGCGGAGCCTGGCGGGCGTGCTGCTCGTTCACGGAGGACCGTGGGCGCGGGACGTCTGGGGCTACGACGCGGAGGCCCAGTTCCTCGCCAACCGCGGCTATGCGGTTCTGCAGGTCAACTATCGTGGCTCCACCGGCTTCGGCAAAGCGTTTCGTCACGCCGCCGAGCGTGAGTTCGCCGGCAGGATGCACGACGATCTCATCGACGTCGCGCGGTGGGCGACGGAGCAGGGCATCGTCGACCCGGACCGTCTCGGAATCTACGGGGGGAGCTACGGCGGGTACGCGGCGCTCGTCGGCGTCACCTTCACACCGGACGTCTTCGCCGCCGCCGTCAGCTACGTCGGGCCGTCGAGCCTGGTATCGCTGATGCGCTCCTTCCCGCCGTACTGGCGCCCGTTCCTCGCCAGCACCTGGCATCGGTACGTGGGCGACCCCGAGAGTCCGGATGATCTGGCGGACATGGAGGCGCGCTCGCCGCTCAACCGTGTGGACGACATCCGCACGCCGCTGCTCGTCATCCAGGGCGCGAACGATCCGCGCGTGACGAAGCGGGAGTCGGACCAGATCGTCGAGGCCCTTCGCCGCCGGGGCATCGACGTCGAGTACATCGTCAAGGACGACGAGGGGCACGGCTTCGTCAAGCCCGAGAACCGGCTTGACGCCTACGCGGCGATCGAGCGCTTCTTCGCGCGCCATCTCGGTGGCCGGAGCGAGCAGGCGATCTGACCGAGCGGGCCGCCGGTCGCTGGCCCGTTCTCGCCGGCGGCATGATCGCGCAGAGCGCGGTGGCGGCCGTGGGGCTCGGGCTGCCGTCGGTAGCGCCGGACCTGCGGGCGCGCTTCGGTCTGTCGCTCGCCGCCCTCGGCGTGCTCCTCGCCTCGTCGCACGCCGGCGCGCTGCTGGGACCCCTTCCCTGGGGCGTGCTCGCCGATCGCCTCGGCGAGCGGCGCGTCGTCGGTGGCGGCCTCGCGGGTGCGGCGGCCGCGCTCGTGGCCGCCGCGTTCACGGACACCGCCACGGCTCTTGGGCTCTCGCTGTTCGCCGTCGGCCTCCTCGGCTCGGCCGCCAACGTCGGCGGCGGCCGAGCCGTCGCGGGGTGGTTCGCGCGCGAGCAACGCGGGTTCGCCCTGGGACTGCGCCACACCGCGACTCCCCTCGGAGCGGCCGTCGCGGCGGCGACGCTGCCGGTCGTGGTCTCCACGGGCGGCCTCTCGGCCGGGTTTCTCGTGCTGGCCGGCTTCGCAGCGCTCGCGTCCGGGGTCTCGATGTGGCTACTGCGCCCGGCGCCCCAGGTCGCGCTCGCCCCACCCGTCGCCGGGCCCACGCCGTTTCGCGACAGCGCCATTTGGACCCTCTCGGCGGGCTCGGGTCTGGTCGTCCTGGCGCAGATCGCGATCCTCACCTTTCTGACCGTCTACCTCACCGCAGGCCGCGGCTGGTCCGCCGAGTGGGCGGCGGCAGTCTTCGCGCTCCTCCTCGTCGCGGGCGCCACGGCGCGCATCGTGGCCGGAGCGGTCAGCGACCGCGTCGGTCATCGTGTGCGGATGGTTCGTCGTCTTGCGCTCGCTGCCGGCATCGCCGCCGCCGTCGCGGCACTGGTGCTGGGGGCACCCGATGCGCTCGCCGTCCCCGCCCTCCTCGTGGCGGGAACGCTCAGCATGAGCGGCAACGGGGTCTCGTTCGCCGCCGCCGTCGAGCTCGCGGGTCTGCGGCGCGCGGGGACCGCGCTGGGGCTTCAGAACACCGTGCTCGCAGTCGCCGTCGTGATCTCGCCGCCGCTGTTCGGGTTGCTCGTCGCCGCCGTCGGCTGGCAGGCCGCGTTCGGGCTGCTGGCTCTTCCGCCGCTCGCCGGGGCCCTCGTGCTATCCCCGCTCGCCCGCCTCTCGCCCCGGCCGGGCTGAGATCTCGGCCCTGAGGCGATATCCTGCCGTCGGCCCCGCGCGGGCCCACCAGTTGGCGAGCGAGGAGACAGGCGGCGTGAGCAGGAAGTGGATCGTCCGCACGGCGGTCGCCGCCGTTCTGGTTCTCGCGGCGCTTGTCGCCCTCAGCGCGTGCGGCGGCGGCGGTGACGGCGACGACGGCGATGACGTCTCGATCTCGGGCGTCGCCGAGGTCACCGAGCGCTTCCAGGGTCTGCCACAGTCGGGAAAGACGGTCGGTCAAGAGAGCGCCGCGGTGGAGATCGTGGAGTACGGAGACC
>JAUVQP010000153.1 GCA_030598075.1 Miltoncostaeaceae bacterium
AGCGCGGGGGGCGGACGCCCGCTTATGAGGGTGACGGCCTCCCCCCTTCGGCCCGCGCGCTCGCCCCCGCCGGGGCGGGGCTCGCCGGACCCTCGGGGGGGTCCGGCCGGCTCCGACGGCCCCGGCTCGACGCGCCCACCCCCCTCGGTCGAGTAGACGAGCTCGGTCTCGCGGCTATTCCCGGTATTCCTTGTGGACATCGTGGACTTTCCCTCTGGTAGCCTGGTTTGGCATGGAAACCCTGCCGTTTAGTGCGACCGAGGTCGAGCGGCTGGCAGAGCACTACGAGGACCGCACCGCCGAAGAGCGGCTGTCCTGGGCCGTTGATCGCTTCGAGGGCCATATCGTGCTCACCTGCTCTTGGCAGCGCCAGTCGTCCGTGCTCATCGATATGGCCAGCCGCCTCGGGCTCGCCATCCGCGTCGTCGAACTCGACACCGGGCTGCTCTTTCCCGAGACCTACGAGACGCGACGGCGACTCGTCGAGCGCTATGGGATCGAGGTCGAGCGCGTCGATCCGGCCGAGACGGTGGCCGAGCAGGCGCGGTCCGAGGGCCCCGAGTTGTGGAAGCGCGACCCGGACCGCTGCTGTCACCTTCGCAAGGTGGCCCCGCTGTCCCATGCCCTCGAGGGCATGGACGCGTGGATCACCGGCATTCGCAGGGCGCAGGCGCAGTCGCGCCGAGGGGCGCGGGCCTTCGAGCTCGACCAAGCCCGCGGCGTCGTCAAGGTGCAGCCGCTCGTGGATTGGACCGACGAGGATGTTCAGGGCTACCTGTTCGCCCACGACGTCCCGTATAACCCCCTCCACGATCGAGGCTACCCCTCCATCGGGTGCGTGCCCTGCACGCGGCCGGTCGCTCCCGGGGACGATCCCCGGGCGGGACGGTGGGCCGGCACCGACAAGGACGAGTGCGGTCTGCATCTGCCCCTGCGGCAGGACGACGGCTCCTCGGCCTGAGACAACGAGGGGCGACGCCCCGAGGGAGGAACGACACTGAGCGACCGAAGCGGCTTCACCCTGTGGTTCACCGGCCTTTCCGGCACCGGGAAGACGACCATCGCCGACATCGTCGGAGCCCAGATCGAGGCGCGCGGCGGGCTCGTCGAGTACCTCGACGGCGATGTGGTTCGCACACATCTCTCGAAGGGCCTCGGCTTCTCGAAGGAGGACCGCGACACCAACATCGAGCGCATCGGGTGGGTGGCCAGCCGCTTCACGCGCGCCGGTGTCATCACGCTCGTCTCGGCCATCTCCCCGTACGCGAGGACGCGGGCGACCGCCCGCGGAATGGTCGAGGAGTTCGGCCCCTTCCTGGAAGTCTTCGTCGACACCCCGGTCGAGATCTGCGCCGAACGTGACGTCAAAGGCCTCTACGCCAAGGCATTCTCGGGCGAGATCAAGGAGTTCACGGGCGTCAGCGACCCATACGAGGCCCCCGAGAGCCCGGAGATCCACATCGAGACCGCCGAGCAGACGCCCGACGAGAGCGCCGCGAGCGTGGTCCGAGATGTCGAGGCGCGCGGGCTCGCCGACCCGGCGAGCTAGCCCCCCATGGGCGGCTCGAACACTCCGCTCACCGACCTGCATTGTCAGAGCACGGCCTCCGACGGCGAGCTGCCGCCCGAGAGGGTCGTGCGGCTCGCCGCCGAGGCCGGCGTCGTCACGCTCGCGCTGACCGACCACGACACGCTGGACGGCGTCTCGAAGGCCAGCGACGCCGCCAAGGCCGCCGGCATCGAGCTCGTGCCCGGCATCGAGCTGAGCGTGAGGGCCCCATCGGGGTCGATGCACCTGCTGGGCTATTTCCGCGAGCTCGGTCCCCAACCGCTCGCCGCCGAGCTGAGTGGGATGCGTCGCCGCCGGGCTGACCGGGCCCGCGTCATGGTCGAGAAGCTCGGGCGGCTCGGCATCGACATCGACTACGCGGACGTTGAGGCGCGCGCGGCGGGGCCGATCGGGAGGCCGCACGTGGCCGAGGCACTCGTGGCCGCGGGCCACGTCGCGGATCGCCAGGAGGCCTTCGACCGCTACCTGGCCGACCGCGCGCCGGCCCACACGCCGCACAAGGGCTTTGGGCCGCAGGACGCCGTTCGGCTGATCGCCGAGAGCGGCGGCGCCCCGGTGCTCGCGCATCCCAACACGCTCGCGATGGCCCCAGGCGAGCTCGATCGTCTCGTCGCCGGGCTACGCGGCGCGGGGCTGGCCGGCATCGAGGTCCACCGCTCCGACCACACGCTCGACGACCGACGGAGGCTCGGCGCTCTCGCCGACCGGCACGGACTGGTCCCCTCGGGCGGCTCCGACTTTCACCGTCCTGGAGAGGATCGACTGGGCGACACGGGCTCGCCCGCCCTGCCGATCGAGACCGCACAGCTTCTGCTGGGCTCGTAGGCTTAGGCGGGTTGCTGCGCTACGGTCGCGCGATGCATGAACCCCCGACGGGCAGCGCGGGCAACGCCGCCGGCGTTCGCTGGGACCTCGCTCCGCTCGCGGACGACGCCGCGCGAGCACGTCGGGAGCTCGACGCGGGCCTCGCCCGTGCGCGCACCTTCGAGACGCGCTTCCGTGGACGCGTCGCCGAGCTCGACCCCGAGACGCTCCGAGAAGCGCTCGCCGAGCTCGCCGCGATCGACAACCAACTCTCGCGGGCCAGCAGCTACGGGCACCTGCGCGAGGCCACCGACTCCACCGACGAGGAGAACCTCGACCTCAGCGCGGCCGTGGACCGAAGCGTCGTCGAAGCGTCCAACACGCTCAGATTCTTCGATCTCGAGTGGCTGGACGTGCCCGAGGACACCGCTCGGCGCCTCGCCGACAGCGAGCCCGTCGCCAAGGACCGCCATCACCTCCACGCCCTGCGGCGCTTCGCCCCCCACACCCTCAGCGAGGCTGAGGAGAGCGCACTCGCCGAGCGGGGCCCCGGCGCGGTCAGCGCGTGGCGAACACTGTTCGGGCGCATCACCTCGACGCTCGAGATCGCCTTCGACGCCGGAGAAGGCGAGGAGCCCCACACCATCGACCGACTGCTGGCGCACGTCCGCGACGAGGACTCGGCGCTCCGGGCCGCGGCGCTCGAGGCGCTGTACGAGGGTCTGGCGCCGCACGCCGACACGCTGGCGCACTGCTACGACACGCTGGTGGCAGACCGTCTCAGCCAGGACCGGCTGCGCGGCTACGAGGGGCCGATGGCGGCGACCCACCTGCAAAACGAGTTGGCCGCGGATGTTGTCGACCGGATGCTCGAGGCCGTCGAGGCGCACTACGAGCTGGGCCGCCGGTGGTTTCGGGCAAAGGCGGCCATGCTCGGGCTGGACCGTTTGCGGCTCAGCGACCAGTACGCGCCACTCGGATCGGCGCGCGGAGTCGACTTCGGCGAGGCGACCGGGCTGATCGAGCGGAGCTTCGGTCGATTCTCACCGGCCATCGCCGAGATCGCCTCCGGCTTCTTCGAGGAGCGGCGCATCGACGCCGAGCCCCGGGCCGGAAAGCGCGGCGGAGCCTTCTGCGCCCCCGTGGCGCAGGACGCGCCGCCGTACGTGCTCATGAACTACACGGACCGCATGGACGACGTCATGACCCTGGCTCACGAGCTTGGCCACGGCATGCACTTCACCCTCAGCGCGCGCGAGCAGACGGCGCTCTCGATGAACACCGGGCTGGC
>JAUVQP010000048.1 GCA_030598075.1 Miltoncostaeaceae bacterium
CGAAACGCCTCACCGCGCTCCGCGTAGCTCGCGAACTGATCGAAGCTCGCCGCAGCGGGAGCCAGCAGAACGACCTCCCCCCGACGGGCCGCCCGAGCGGCCGCGGCGACCGCGCCCTCGACCGTCCCGCACGACAGCCACGGGACGTCCGCGGCCGCGAACGCATCGGCGAGCGGGTCGGCCGTCTCCCCCACCAGGTAGCAGCGCGCACCGGCGGCCCGAGCGGCCCGCGCGAGGGCGCCGAACGAGGTGCTCTTGCCGCGCCCGCCCACGATGAGATGAACGCCGTCGTCGAATGCGTGAAGCGCCGCAAGCGCCGCATCCGGGTTGGTCGCCTTGGAGTCGTTGACGAAGACGACCCCCTCGGCGTTCGTACCGACGGTCTCGAGCCGGTGGGACACCGGCCCGAAACTGCCGAGACCCTCCGCCAGCGGGCCGGCCTCAGCGCCCGCGCGCGCGGCGAGCACGGCGGCGACCAGGGCGTTCGAGCGGTTGTGGGCCCCGAGGAGACGCATCTCCTCCCATGCGAGCAGCCGGCCGAGCCCTTCGACGTGAACACCGCCCTCGCCCCACGCCACGGCGTCGCCGCGCGGCCCCCCCGTCGCGACGTGCCCGCGACGGGCCCGGCCCGGCACCATCATGCCGGGGGGCGCGATGGCCAGATCCCGCTCGCCCTGGTTTCGGAACAGGCGGAGCTTCGCCGCTCGATAGCTCGCGAGATCGCGGTGGCGGTCCAGGTGATCGGGCGTCACGTTGAGCAGGGCCGCTCCACGGGGGGCGATCGTGTGGGCGTCCTCGAGCTGAAAGCTGGAGCACTCGACCACCAGCCACGCCCGGGGATCGATGACGTCCACGAGCGCCGCGAGGGGACTCCCTTGATTGCCGCAGGCCTCGGCGGCGATCCCCGCGACGCGCAAGAGGTGCGCCGTCAGCTCGGTGGTCGTCGTCTTCCCGTTGGTCCCGGTGATGCCGATCATCGGGTTGGACAGGTGCCGGCACGCCAGCTCGACCTCACTCCAGACCGGCGCGCCGGAGCGGCGGGCCGCGGCCACCGGTGGCGCGTCCGCCGGCACCCCCGGGCTCTTGACGAGCAGATCGATACCGTCGACCGGATCGCTCGTGGACGTGCGAACGTCGACGCCGAGCGACGCAAGCTCGTCGAGGTCCGGAACCTCCGAGCCGTCGGTCGCGACGACGTTCCAGCCACGGCGGACGAGCAGGATCGCGGCCGCCCGACCCGAGCGCCCCAGCCCGACGACCAGCGCCCTCCCGCTCACTGCTGGAAGTCGCGGAAGAAGAGAGTGAAGCCCACCGCCGCGAAGATCGCCGCGATCAGCCAGAAGCGCACGATGATCTTTGTCTCGCTCCATCCGGCCATCTCGAAATGGTGGTGCACCGGTGTCATCAGGAAGACCCTGCGGCGGTAGCGCTTGAAGACCAACACCTGGATGATGACCGAGAGCGCCTCGAGCACGAAGACGCCGCCGATCACGATGAGCAGGATCTCTGTCTTGGTCAGCACGGCCGTCGCCGCGATGGCGCCCCCGAGCGCGTAACTGCCGGTGTCGCCCATGAAGACCTGCGCCGGGAAGGAATTGAACCAGAGGAAGCCCAGGCACGCCCCGACGAGCGTGGCCGCGAAGATCGCCAGGTCGGTGCGCTCCGACACGAACGCGATCGCCGTGTAGGCCAGCAGCACGATCGCGGCGATGCCGGCCGCGAGGCCGTCCAAGCCGTCGGTCAGGTTGACCGCGTTGGGCCACCCGGCCACGACGAGGAAGACCAGGGCGATGAAACCCACCAGGCCGATCTCGATCTCACGGTCCCAGACGGGGAGCTGCAGCGTGGTGCTCACGCCGAGGGTGTCGACGGCGACCCAGACGATCGCGAGCGAGACGCCGAACAGCCCAAGCATGCGCCACTTTCCGGCCAGCCCAAGGGAACGCTTCTTGACGATCTTCAGCCAGTCGTCGAGGAAGCCGATCGCGCCGCAGGCCAGCGCCGCGAACAGAACGAGCATCGCCTCCGTGCTCCGACTCGACAGGATCACGAACGGCACCAGCGTGGCCAGCACGATCAGGAGGCCGCCCATGGTGGGCGTTCCCTGCTTCTCCAGGTGGGACCCCGGGATCAACCCGGCGGGGCGCACGAACTGACCGACCTCGTTCGCGCGCAGCCAGTCGATGAACTTCGGCCCGAGGAAGATCAGGAGCGTCGCCGCGCCGATCGCGGCGATCAGGAGTCGGGGCAATCCGACTCCCGAGTACGGATGGCCTCTCCCACACGCTCCAGCGCCATCGAGCGGGACCCCTTCAGCAACACCGCGTCGCCCGGCGCGAGCATCCCCGGCACGGCCTCGATGGCCTCGTCGACCGTCGCGAGATGCACGCTCTGGCCGGCACCGGCGGCGTACCCCGCGGCACGCTCGCCGACCGCGATCAGGAGATCGACACCGAGCGCGGCGGCAGCCTCGCCCACCTCGCGGTGGTAGCGGGCCTCGTCGGCGCCCAACTCCATCATGTCGGCCAGCACCGCGACGCGTCGCCCGGGGCGGCGGGCGAGATCCTCGAGCGCTGCCCGCATCGCGATCGGGTTCGCGTTGTAGCAGTCCTCGATCAGGACGCCCCCGCCCGCCAGCGACTGCTCCTGGCCGCGCAGGGACGAGAGCACGACCGGAACGCTCGCTCCGGGCGCCGGGGCGTGGCCCACCGCTCGGCAGCACGCGAGCGCCGCGGCCGCGTTCTCGCGCAGCCAGCCCGGGCCCAGGCCCAGATCCAACGGGGCGTCGGGCTCGGCACCGAAGCGAAGGACCTTCACTCCGTCGGGCAGCGCGGCCACGTAGGGCTCGAGCAACGGCTCGTCCTCGGGGACCACCGCGGTGCCGCCCGGTCCCAGGGCCTGGATCAGCTCCGCCTTGGCGGCCGCCACCGCCTCGACCGTCCCGAGAAGATCGAGGTGCACCGGGCCGATGCTCGTGATGCATCCGACGGTGGGGGGCGCCAGGGCGGCCAGCTCGGCGATCTGGCCGGCACCGCGCATTCCCATCTCGACAACGGCCACGTCGGCGTCGGCGGAGAGGCCGAGAAGCGTGAGGGGCACCCCGATCTCGGTGTTCCGATTGCCGAGTGTGCCCTCGGCGCGAACTCCGGCGGAACGGAGCATGGCGAGCAGGATGTCCTTCGTCGTGGTCTTCCCCGTGGCCCCCGTGATGCCGATGACCGACGCCTCGGACACCTCCATCGCCATGCGCCCGGCCTCCTGCAGCACCACGAGAGGGTCGTCGGCGACGATGACCGGCTTGCGAAGCGCCTGCGCGTCACCCTCGATCCAGGTCCACGACGACTCGCGGACGACCGCCGCCGCCGCCCCCGCGCGGAGCGCGTCGAGGGCGTGGTGTCCACCGTCGGTCCTCTCGCCGCGCAACCCGACGAAGAGGGCACCGGGGACAACCTCTCGCGAGTCGACGAACGCACCGTCGATCTCGGTGTCCGGCGCGCCGACCGGCATGCGGCCGTTCACCCGCCGCAGGAGGTGGCTCAGTTGGATCCTCATCGGGCCCCGAGGACCTCCTCGATAACCTCGCGCGCCACGTCCCGATCGTCGAACGGGGCGACGCGCCCGTGCCGCTCTTGTCCCTGCTCGTGCCCCTTGCCCGCGATCACGACCACGTCACCGGCGCTCGCCCTGCCCACAGCGAGAGCGATCGCAGCCCTCCGATCCTCGCAGACCTCGATCTCGGCGGGGCCGCCGCGAGCACCCTGCAGCACCTCGCCGATGATGGCGAGCGGCTCCTCGCCCCGCGGGTTGTCGGACGTCACGACAGCCACGTCGGCAAGGCGGCGCGCCGCGTCGCCCATCTGGCTGCGCTTTCCCCGATCGCGATCGCCGCCGCACCCGAAGACCGTCAGCACGCGCCGGTCCCCGGCGAGCTCACGCGCCGAGACGAGGACGTTCTCGAGCGAGTCGGGTGTGTGCGCATAGTCGACGATGACCTGAAAGGGCTGGCCGCGGTCGATCGCCTCGAAGCGCCCTGGGACGCCCGGCAGCTCCGCGATCCCACGAGCCACGGCGTCGTGGTCGAGCCCCAGCACCTCTCCGAGAGCCACGACGCCCGCGACGTTTTGGACATTGAACCCGCCGCGCAGCGGGCTCGCCACGTCAAGCGGTCCGCGCGGCGTCGCCAGCGTCGCGCGGAGGCCCGTCGCCCCGAGCTCGGCCGCGACGACGCGCACGTCGGCCCCCTCCGCCCGTCCGAAGCCGAGCGCGCCCACCTCGGCCGCGAGCCGCCGGCCGAAGGGGTCGTCGACGTTGACCGCCGCCGGGGGGTCGGGGCCCTCGCTGCGGGGTCGCACGAACAACCGGCGCTTGGCGGCGAAATAGTCCTCGGCGTCGGCGTGGTAGTCGAGGTGGTCGCGCGTGAGGTTGGTGAAGAGAGCGGCCGAGAAGCGCACCCCCGCGACGCGCCTCTGCACGAGCGCGTGTGAGCTGACCTCCATGACGCAGGCGTCGTCGCCGGCGTCGCGCATGCGCGCGAGAAGGCGCTGGAGATCGGCGCTTTCGGGCGTTGTTCGAGATACGGGCGCGACGTGGCCGCCAATCCGCGCCTCGACGGTGCCGAGCAGCCCGGCGCGGCGACCGGCCCCAGCGAGCACGGACGCCATCAGAAACGCCGAGGTGGTCTTGCCGTTCGTGCCGGTGATCCCGATCACGTCGATCGCCGACGATGGATGCCCCTCGACGGCAGCGGCTGACAGTGCGGCCGCCAGCCGCGAATCCCGCACCACCAGCTGAGGGACCGGCAGCGCGAGAGCTCGCTCCACGATGAGCGCGGCCGCCCCGCGCTCGACGGCATCGCCGGCGAAGTCGTGGCCGTCGACCCGTTCGCCGCGCAGGCACGCGAACAGGCAGCCCGGCACGGCGGCGCCCGAGCGATACACGACGGAGGTGACCGAGGCGGCGGCGGCGGGACTGCCCACGACGCGCGCGCCGTCCAGCTCGGCGGCCAGCTCGGAGAGCCTCATGCGGGTGGGGACGGTACCACACGGGCTCCGCGGCAACTCACGGCGCGATTCCCAGCCTTTGCAGGGAGAACTGCGCGATCTCCTCGAACGCGGGCGCGGCGACGTCGCCTCCGAAGCCTCCCCCGCCTGGCTCGTCCACGGCGACCGCGATCAAGAGCTCCGGGCGCTCCGCGGGAAGATAGCCGACGAACGACGCCACGATCAGGCCCGCGTCGTACAGTGCGGTCTCGGGGTTGATCTTGTTGGCGGTTCCCGTCTTGCCGGCCACGGTGTAGCCCTGCACACTCGCCAGGGACCCCGTCCCGTCGGGGCTCACCACGCCCCGCAGCATGCGATCGACGGCGCGAGCCGTGGCCGCCCGGACGATCCTGGGGCCCCTCGCGGGCGCCACGCGCTCGCTGCCGAGTCGGTCGACAAGATGCGGACGCACCGCGAAGCCGCCGTTGGCGATGGCCGCGTACGCCGCGGCCATCTGAGTCAGCGTGACCGAGACGCCCTGGCCGATCGGGATGTTCAGGATCGACGTCCCCGACCACTCCGCGGCGGGAAGAACGAACCCCGACCCCTCGCCCGGGAAGTCGAGCTCGCTGCTCGACCCAAAGCCGAAGCGATCGAGCCAGTGGTTGATCCTCTCCCGACCGGCATCCTGTCCGAGCTGCTCGCCAAACCGCTGCGCGATCAGGACGGTGCCAATGTTCGACGACTTCGCGAGGATATCCGAGACGGGCCATCTGACGGCCGGTCGCGGGTGCGCCTCCCCGAGCGTGCGGTCGTAGAGCGTCAGCGTGGGCGGCAGCTCGAACATCGTGTCGGCGCGAACGAGCCCGTCCTCGATGGCCCCGGCGATCGTGACGATCTTGAACGTCGACCCCGGCTCGAAGGTGTCGATGGCCGGTCGGTTCTTCTCGAGTTCAGGCTCTTCGCTCAGCCGATCGCGCTCGGTGTTCGGGTCGAACCCGGGCACGGAAGCCATCGCGAGGATCGCCCCGTCCGCCGGCCGCATGACAACCGCCGTCGCCGAGGTCGCTCCGAACCTCTCCCGCGTCTCGGCCAACACGCGCTCGGTCCTATCCTGGATCAGTGCGTCGATGGTGAGCCGCGCGCTGCGACCCGGAACGGCCTCGCGATCGACGATGCTCCGCAGCGGACGTCCGAAGGGATCACGCGCCTCGACCCGGAACCCGGGCGTTCCCGTGAGATGCTCGTCGAGCCGGTACTCGAGGCCGCTCAGCCCGGAGCGGTCGTCGCCGACGAGCCCGACGATCTGCGCCGCCACCTTCCCGCGTGGGATGAACCGCTCATAGGTCTCATCCAGGCTGATGCCCGGAATGTTCAGCTCGCGTGCCTCGCGGGCCGCGGACGGGCTGACGTTGCGCGCGAGCACGGCGTAGCCGCCCGAGCCCGCCATGGCCTCGACCAGCTCCCCGGCGTCGCGAGAGAGAACCGGTGCGAGCTGCTCCGCAGCGGCGACCGCGTCCGGCACGAGATAGGGCGTGACGACCACGTTGACGGCGGGTCTGTCCTGGGCGAGGCGGCTGCCGTCGCGCGCCAAGAGCGCTCCTCGCGGCGCCGGAACCTCGGCGCTGCGCTGCTGCTGGTCGCGAGCGATGCCGGCCAGGTCGCCGGACCTGACGGTTCCGAGGAAGGTGGCGCGCGCGCCCAACAGAACCATGACGAGCACGGCCAGCAGCACGAGGATCTGGATGCGCCGGCGCCTGAGCCTGCCGGACGGAGCGGGCCGTGACGCCGGCCGCCGGCCGCGGCGCCTCCGATCGCTCACGGCCCGGGGAGCGCCGGGGCCGTGACCCGGATGATGCGATCGTTGCGCGCCGGAACCATCCCGAGACGCCGCTCGGCGTCGTCGATGACCTGGCTGTTTCGCTGCTCGAGTTGGCCTTGCAGGCGGACATTGTCGGACTGGACGGCGCGCGACCGCTCGAGCACACTGCCGGTCTCGGCGGTGACGTTGAGCTTGGCGACGTTGATCCAGACCACTCCCGCGAGCAGGACCGCGATCAGGGGGATGAGGAGCAGCGCGCCGCGCCCGGGGAGCCTGCCGCGACGCGGGGACCGTGCGTCGGGAACGCGACGCAGTCTCGGCCGACCCGAGGCCCGGCGCTCTTCACTACGGGTCGGCGCGCCTTCCGGGCGCGCTGCGGCCGCGGCGCGCTGCCTCACTCGACCGACCGGCGAACGGCGCGAAGCAGCGCCGAGCGGGAGCGCGGATTCCGCTCGACCTCCGCCGGTCGCGGGCGGATGACCTTCGGCGTCAGCAA
This sequence comes from Miltoncostaeaceae bacterium, assembly GCA_030598075.1. GTDB lineage: Bacteria > Actinomycetota > Thermoleophilia > Miltoncostaeales > Miltoncostaeaceae > JARFPS01. The sequence goes on from JAUVQP010000048.1 coordinate 7,298, forward strand.
CTCGGCCTCGGAGTGAAGCTCGTCGGCGCGCAGCGGCACGTCGTCGGGGACCGCCGGCCGGGAGCGCGCGCGCATGAATCGTTTCACCCGCCGGTCCTCCAGCGAATGAAACGATACAACCGCAAGGCGCCCACCCGGCGCGAGCAGATCGAACGCTGCCAGCAGCCCGCGGTCGAGGCTGTCCAGCTCGCTGTTCACCTCGATGCGGAGGGCCTGGAAGACGCGCTTCGCGGGATGGCCGCCCGCGAACAGCGCCGGTGTGGGCACGGCGTCGCGCACAACCTCGACGAGCTCGCGGGTCGTCGTGATCGGGCGCTCGGAGCGCCGGCGCACGATGGCGCGGGCGATCGCCCGGGAGTGGCGCTCCTCGCCGTAGCGGCGGAACCAGCCGGAGAGATCCCTCTCGCTGGCTTCGTTCACGAGGTCGGCGGCGGAAAGATCGCACGAGGGGTCCATGCGCATATCGAGCGGCGCCGGGCGCGAGTAGCTGAATCCGCGCTCGGGTTGGTCGATCTGCATGGACGAGAGCCCGAGGTCCATCAGGATGGCGTCCGCGCGGATTCCCTCGCCCGCCAGCGCCGGCAGGACATCCGCGAAGTCACCTCGCTCGAACCGGACGGAGCAGACGAGGTCGCCACGGAGGCGGTCGAAGTGTGCCCGTGCCTCGGGATCGCGGTCGATCGCGATGTAGTGGCCCTCGGGCCCGAGAGCCGGCGCGAGCCGGCGGGCATGCCCACCGGCCCCGAACGTGCAGTCGATGACGGTCTCCCCCGCCCGCGGCGCGAGGAGCGCCGCGACATCGTCGACGAGCACCGGCTCGTGCGCGAGGAACGGCCTAGGAGCCTCGTGTTGCGGCAAGGCGCTTGGCACGTTCGGACACCCCCTCTTCGTGCAGCTCGGCGAAGCACCCGTCGAGCAGGTCAGGGTTCCAGACCTCGAGGTACTCCCCGTTTCCCACGACCTTGGCGCGACCGTCCAGCCGGGCGTGCTCCCGTAGCTCTGGCGGAACCAGGATGCGGCCCTGGCGGTCGAGATCCTGATCGTAGGCCCCGCCGAGCAGGTAGCGGCGAAGGAGCCGCTGGTCGTCGTCGAGAACGTTCATCGCGCCGAAGGTGTGCTCGATGAGGGTGGGCCACTCGGGACGCGGAACCAGGATGAGCCCCTGATCGAACCACCGTCCGAGCACCGCTCCACCCGCGAAGGAATCGCGCAGTCGGGCGGGCACGGCCAAGCGGAAGCGGCTGTCGAGGCTGCATTCATAGGTACCGCTGAGTAGCCGAACTCCCATCGCGTCCCCACGCTACCCCACTTCTCCCCACGAGGCAACGCGAACGACCCCACCGGAACGACCTCTCACCACCCGAGATGCCCGCAATGGACGTTGCGCGAAGGGGCTGTCGCAGCCGGATCCGTTGCGCAGGACCGGCCCGCGTTGCAGACCGCCGTGCGAACACTTGTTCGCATCCGGGCGAGCGCCTAGCGTGGCCGGTCATGAGCCTCCCCGCCTCACACCACCGCGCCGACGCCTGCGCCGACGCTCCCACGATCCCCCAGCCGCGCACGGAGCTTCGCCTCGCCACAACGCCGCCCCGGCGCCGCATCGCCCGCGGTGTGGCCGGCTACGCGGGCGGGATGGCGGCGGGCTTCGTCGTGCTGGCAGGAGCATCCGTCCCCGCGGGCCCCGCGGTCGTCGCCGGCCAGGCGAAGCTCGCGTTCGTCGCGGCCGTCGTCGCCGGCCTGGCGGCTGTGGCCGCGAGAGCCCGCCGACGGGGTGGCCGAGAGCCTGTCTCGGGACCACAGTCCGGAGAACCTGCGGGCCGTCAGCCCACGGTGCGGGTGAACGTGCGGCTTCCCTCCATGCGCCGGTAGACCTCGAGGAAGTCGATCGAGTAGTCGAAGTCGTCCTGCTCGGCC
>JAUVQP010000042.1 GCA_030598075.1 Miltoncostaeaceae bacterium
CCACGGTGAGCAGCCGGGCGATCTCGCGGCGGCGCCCGCCGAGTTCGCCCGTGCGCTCCAACGAGCCCTGTGCGTGCTGGAAGCGAAGGTTGAGGTAAGCCTCCCGCGCGCCGCTCAACTGCAGGGCAAGCTCCTCGTCGGTGAGCTCTCGCATCTCGCCTGGCTTCTCGGGCACTAGACCTCGTCCCGACTCACGACTTTGCACTTGACCGGCAGCTTGCTCGCCGCCAGCCGCATGGCGTCGTGCGCGAGCCCTTCGGGCACGCCGGCGAGCTCGAACATGACCATGCCCGGCTTGACGACGGCGACCCAGGTCTCAGGCGCGCCCTTGCCCGAGCCCATGCGCGTCTCGGCCGGCTTCTTGGTGACCGGCATCTGCGGGAACAGGTTGATCCACACCTTGCCGCCACGCTTGATGTGACGCGTCATCGCGACGCGCGCGGCCTCGATCTGCCGGTTGGTGATCCAGGCGGGCTCGAGCGACTTTAGGCCGTACTCACCGAAGTGCACCTCGGTGTGGCCCTTGGAGTTCCCCCGTCGGCGACCGCGATGCGACTTCCGGTACTTGGAGCGCTTCGGCATCAGCATTAGTTGCCACTCCTGCCGCGCCCACCGGGGCCGCCAGGACCGCCGGGGCCGCCAGGACCGCCGGGGCCGCCGCGCCCACCGGGGCCGCCAGGACCGCCGGAGCCCTCCCCACGGCCCGCGCCGCCGCCACGACGGCGCCGCGGAGGAGGAGGAGCGGGCTCGTCCACGCGCGAGCGCGTGTCGGTGAACCCCTCGGGCATGACCTCGCCCTTGTTGATCCACACCTTGACGCCGATGCGACCGAACGTGGTCTTCGCCTCGTGAAAGCCGTAGTCGATGTCGGCTCGGAGCGTGTGGAGCGGCACGCGTCCGTCGGAGTAGTGCTCGGTGCGCGACATCTCCATCCCGCCGAGACGACCGGAGCACTGCACTTTCACGCCCTGGGCACCCGAGCGCATCGCCGAGCTGAGAGCGCGCTTCATCGCCCGCCGGAACGCGACACGGTTCTCGAGCTGCTCCGCGATGGACTGGGCGACGAGGTTGGCGTCCAACTCGGGGCGCTTGATCTCGTTGATGTTGACCTGGATCTGCTTGCCGGTGATGCGGGCGAGATCCCGCCGCAGAGCATTCACCTCGACGCCGCTCTTCCCGATGACAATGCCCGGCCGGGCGGTGTGGATGTCGACGGTCAGCTTCGCCTGGTCCTTGCGAATGCGGATCAGCGACAGACCGGCGTGGCTGAGCTTATTGGTGATGTGCGACCGGACGCGGTCGTCCTCCTCGAGGTACGCGGCCATGTCACGCTCGGTGAACCAGTTGCTCTGCCAACTCCCGATCACGCCAAGGCGGAAGCCGGTGGGGTGAATCTTCTGTCCCATTCCTGAAGGCTCCCTACTCGGCCGCGACGGGCTCGAGGGTGACGGTGATGTGGCAGGTGCGCTTGTTGATGGGCGTTGCGCGGCCCATGGCCCGTGGACGATAGCGACGAAGCGTCGGCCCTTCGTCGACCGTGATGAGGGCGATCCAAAGCTCGGCGGCGTCAAGGCCCGCGTTGTGGTCTGCGTTGGCGGCAGCCGACTGCAGCACCTTGTGCACCGGCAGAGCCGCCGCCCGCGTGGAGTACGCGAGGATCGCGTGTGCTTCGTTGACCGTCTTGCCGCGCACGAGGTCGGCCACGAGGCGCGCCTTGCGGGGCGGAGTACGCACGAAACGCGCGGTCGCGGAGACGCGGGCGGGGGTGTCGGTGGACGCAGCCACGATCTAGCGACGCATCGTCGTGGTTCGGTCCGACCCGGCGTGGCCGCGGTACGTGCGCGTGGGGGCGAACTCGCCCAGCTTGTGACCCACCATGCTCTCGGAGATGAACACGGGAACGTGCTTGCGCCCATCGTGGACGGCGATGGTGTGGCCGACCATCTGGGGAAACACGGTGGACGACCGCGACCAGGTACGGACGATGGTCTTCTCGTTGGCCGCGTTCATGTCCTCGATGCGCTTCATGAGCCGCTCCTCGACAAACGGGCCCTTCTTGGCGCTGCGTCCCACTAGTGCTCCGTTCCGGAGGCGGCGTGATGACCCGGCGCGCGAAGACCGAGAGGAGCCCGGACGCCGGCGAGGCCGCCGACGGCCCCCATCGCCCGAGCGAAGCACCCACCATCCGCGACGACTTGCAGCCGCCGGATGGCACGGGAACCTTGGGGGCGGCGCACTCTAACGGCCTTCCACGTGCTTGCCACGCTTGCGGCCCCGCACGATCAGCTTGCTGCTGGACTTGTTCTTCTTGCGCGTGCGGTAGCCATGCGTCGGCACACCCCACGGCGTGACGGGGTGACGACCCGAATTGCTCTTGCCCTCACCGCCGCCGTGTGGGTGGTCCACCGGGTTCATGGCAGAGCCGCGCGTGGTGGGGCGCACGCCCTTCCAGCGGCTGCGGCCCGCCTTTCCCACGGTGAGGTTCTCATGCATGACGTTCCCGACCTGCCCGACGGTCGCCCGGCAGTCGAGGTGCACCAGGCGCATCTCGGACGAGGGGAGCCGAAGCGTGGCGTAGTCGCCGTCCTTCGCCATCAGCTGGGCCCCGACGCCTGCGGAGCGGCACATCTGACCCCCGCGGCCGCGATGGAGCTCGACGTTGTGAATGATGGTGCCCGTGGGGATGTCGCGCAGCGGAAGCGCGTTGCCCGGCCGGATGTCGGCGTCGGGTCCGCTCATCACCTTGTCGCCAACCCTCAGGCGGTTGGGCGCGAGAATGTACCGCTTCTCGCCGTCGTGGTAGTGAAGCAACGCGATGCGGGCGGAGCGGTTGGGGTCGTACTCGATGGCCGCGACCGTCGCGGGAACGGCGTCCTTCTGGCGCTTGAAATCGATCGTGCGGTAGCGGCGCTTGTGCCCGCCGCCCTTGTGGCGCGTGGTGATGCGACCCTTGTTGTTGCGCCCGCCGGTGCCGTGGATGGGCGCGATGAGCGACTTCTCGGGAGTCGACCTGGTGATCTCCTCGAAGTCGTCCGTCGTGACGAAGCGTCGACCCGGCGAAGTCGGCTTGTACTTCTTGATTCCCATCGCCGCTACCTATCCACCGGCTCCGGCCGCGTCGAAGAACTCGATCGAGTCCTCGGGCGACAGTTCCACGATCGCCTTCTTCCATCCCGGGCGCCGGCCCTTGCTGTAGCCGCGGCGCTTCGGCTTGCTGGGGACGCTCACGATGCGCACGTCGGTGACCGTGACATCGAAGTGCTCCTCGACCGCCTGGCGGATCTCGGTCTTGTGAGCCTCCTTGAGCACTCGGAAGGTGTACTGGTTGTGCGCCTGGACCAAGCGGAAGCTCTTCTCGGAGATGACCGGTCGCACGATGATGCCGCGGATGTTGTGCCGGACATCGCTCACGAGGCCGCCTCGTCGTCGGAGCCATCCTTCTCGCCCCGGGACTCGGCCTCGACGCTCCCCTCCGGAGCGTCGGTGGCGGCATCATCGTCGGGCGAGGCATCGCCCGAGGGCTCATCCGCCGCCCTCGCGGCGTCGTGCGCGGGGGCCTCATCCTCGACCGGCGGCGCGGGCGCCGCGGCCGGTGTCCTCTTCTTCTTCTTGCGGGGCTTGGGCTTGCGCTTCGCCTCGACGTCGTCGACGTCGACCGGAGCCTCGGTGAGGCGCTCCCACACGGCCCGCTCGACGAGCATGCCGCGCACCAACATGATGTCCGCCGTCTCGACGCCCTCGGCGGCGATGACCTCGACCCCGGCAATGTTGCGGAACGACTTCGCCTCGACCGAGTTCGGGTCGTCCAGAAGGATTCCGAGGGGCCGAGGGTCGAGCTCGTCGGGCGCCTGACGAAGGTACTCCACGGCGCGCTTCGTCGAAGGCGCGTCCCAACCGGTCGGATCCATGACCGCGACCGTCCCGCGCTCGGCGTGCGCCCGGAGCGCCGACAGGAACGACTGGCGCCTCGCTTTGCGGTTGACCTTCCCGCCGTGGCGTCGGGGGCTGGGCCCGAAAGTGACGCCGCCGCCGGTCCAGATGGGCGAGCGGATGGAGCCGGCCCGCGCCCGGCCAGAGCCCTTCTGGCGCCACGGCTTGCGGCCTCCGCCCCGCACCTCGCCGCGCGTGAGCGTGGAGTGCGTTCCCGCGCGGCGCCACGCCAACTCGGCCACGACGGTCTCGTGGATGAGGTGGGGCTTGATCTCCTGCTCGGCGAGCACCGGCGCGAGCGCGGCCCGGCCGTGGGTCACGCCCTCCTCGTTGAGCACGGCGACGGTCATTGCGGCCTCACGACGACAATGCCGTTCACGCTCCCGGGGATCGCGCCCTTCACGAACAGGAGGTCGCGCCCCGGGTCGACATCGACGACTTGGACGCCGCGCTGCGTGACCGTCTCGCCGCCCATGCGGCCGCTCATGCGAGTGCCTTTGAAGACGCGGGCGGGATCCGCCGCGGCTCCGATCGAGCCCCCCTGACGGACGTTGTGCGAGCCGTGGGTCACGGGACCCCGGCTGAAATTGTGCCGCTTGATCGTTCCCGCGTAGCCCTTGCCCTTCGAGGTACCCGTGACGCGGAGGAGCTGACCGGGCTCGAAGCTCCCGACGGTGACCAGGTCGCCCGGCGACAGCTCGTCGGCGTCGAGCTCCTCGGCCGTGAACTCGTGCAGATGCCGAAGCGCCGGAGCGCCGGCCTTCTCGAGATGACCCAACTTCGGTTTGTTGAGCAGCTTCGGGCGCACGGCTCCGTAGCCGAGCTGAATGGCGGCGTAACCGTCGCGGTCCTCCGTGCGGACCTGGGTGACATGACAGGGCCCGGCCTGGATGACCGTCAGCGCGATCCTCGAGCCGTCCTCGCCGAAGATCTGCGTCATGCCGAGCTTGGTGCCGATGATCGCGGCCACCTAGCGTTGCCGCCGCGCGCGTGAGGGGTCGAGACGCCGGGCCATCACACCTTGATCTCGATGTCGACGCCCGCGGGGAGATCGAGCCGCATGAGCGAGTCGACCGTCTTGGGCGTGGGCGAGTAGATGTCGATGAGCCGCTTGTGGGTACGGATCTCGAAGTGCTCGCGCGAGTCCTTGTCCTTGAACGGACCGCGAATGACGCAGTAGACGTTGCGCTCGGTCGGCAACGGAACAGGGCCCGAGATCGTGGCCCCGCTGCGCTGCGCCTGCTCGACGATCGACGCGGCGCTCTTGTCGAGCTGCTCGTGGTCGTAGGCCTTCAGCCTGATTCTGATTTTGTTCTGCTGCACTCAGTGGCTCCGGAGAGAGAAAAGCCCCGCCGCCTCCTGGTCGGGAGGGGGCGGGGCTCCGAACGGCCCGACTATTCTCGGATGGACTCCACCACGCCCGCTCCCACGGTGCGGCCGCCCTCGCGAATCGCGAAGCGCAGACCGTCCTCCATGGCGATGGGCTGGATGAGCTCGACGTCCATGACCGCGTTGTCTCCCGGCATGACCATCTCGACGTCCTCATCGAGCTGGATGACGCCCGTGACGTCGGTGGTCCGGAAGTAGAACTGCGGCCGGTATCCCTGGAAGAACGGGGTGTGGCGACCGCCCTCGCCCTTGGAGAGGACGTAGACGTTCGCCTTGAACCTGGTGTGCGGCGTGATCGAGCCGGGCGCCGACAGCACCTGACCGCGCTCGATTTCCTCGCGCTTGACGCCGCGTAGGAGGCAGCCGATGTTGTCGCCCGCTTGGCCCTGGTCCAGGAGCTTGCGGAACATCTCGACGCCCGTGACGACCGTCTGCTCGATCTCGGGCTTCATGCCGACGACGTCGATGGTCTCGCCGATCTTCACGACGCCGCGCTCGACGCGACCCGTCGCGACCGTTCCGCGGCCCGTGATGCTGAAGACATCCTCGACCGGCATCAGAAACGGCTTCGCGACGTCGCGCTCGGGAATCTCGACGTACTCGTCGACGGCGGCCATCAGATCGAGAATGCCCTGTGCGGCGTCCGGGTCGCCGTTCAGCGCGTTCAGCGCCGAACCCGTGATGATCGGAATGTCGTCACCCGGGAACTCGTACTCGGTCAGCAGCTCCCGAACCTCGAGCTCGACGAGCTCGAGCAACTCGGGGTCGTCGACCGTGTCGGCCTTGTTGAGAAACACGACGACCGAGGGGACGCCGACCTGACGCGCGAGCAGGATGTGCTCGCGGGTCTGGGGCATCGGCCCGTCGGCGGCGGACACGACCAAGATCGCCCCGTCCATCTGGGCGGCGCCGGTGATCATGTTCTTGATGTAGTCGGCGTGACCCGGACAGTCGACGTGGGCGTAGTGCCGATTGCCGGTCTCGTACTCCACGTGCGCGGTGGCGATGGTGATGCCGCGCTCGCGCTCTTCTGGCGCCTTGTCGATGGAATCGAAGGAGACGGCCTCGCCGCCGCTCGTCTCTGCAAGCACCTTCGTGATCGCAGCAGTCAGCGTGGTCTTGCCGTGGTCCACGTGGCCGATGGTGCCCACGTTGACATGCGGCTTGGACCGATCGAACTTCTCTTTTGACATTGAGCGCTCCCCTACACCGTGCCGGCACCGCTGACCTCAGGCGGCGCCTCGAAACATCCCCGGACATAGAACGCGCGGCCGGTAGGCCGCGCATCAAGATCCCGGCACTCTGTCGAGCCCAAGCATGCTACCAGAGACCCCCACCCCTGCAAGGCGCCGGCGAAGGGTTGCACTGGGCCCAAGCGTAGCCGCCGAATAGCATCCTCGCCATGGATGCCGCGGGGCTCGTGGAGCAAGTGCGCTCTGAAGCGCGCGGCACGATCCGCGACGACACCGCAACGCGCGAGCTCTACGCGGCGGATGCGTCTTTGTACCGGCGCCTTCCCGTCGCGGCGCTCCAAGCTGCGGACGCCGACGACATCGACGTCGCGGTGGCCGCATGCCGGGCGCTCGGGGTTCCGCTCACGATGCGCGGGGGTGGTACTTCGCTCGCCGGCCAGGCCGTGGGGACCGGGCTCATCGTGGACTGCTCCGCCCTGAACGCGATCGAGGTCGATGTCGATCGACAGATCGCCCGGGTCGGGCCCGGGGTCGTCTTGGCGGACCTCAACGCGGCGGCCGGCCGCGATGGGCTGATGTTCGGACCGGATGTCGCCACGGCGAGCCGCGCCACGCTGGGCGGCATGATCTCCAACAACTCCGCCGGCGCACGTTCGGTCGTTCACGGGCTCACCCAAGATCATGTGCTGGCCCTCGATGTGACGCTCGCGGACGGGTCGCGCGCCAGACTCCGTCGGGGAGGGCCCGCGCCGCCCGCGCTCGGCCGCGCTCGCCCACTGGCCGAACACGCCCGAGGGCCTCGGCTGCTTCGCCGGGTCAGCGGGTACAACCTGGATGCGCTGGCGGGCGACGAACCCGACTGGCCGCGGGTCATCTGCGGCTCGGAGGGCACGCTGGTCGCCGTCCGCGAGGCCGAGGTGCGATTGGTGCCGGTGCCGGCCGGGAGCGCGCTGGCGTTGATCCCCTACGCGTCGACGCACGAGGCGCTGTCGGCTGTGCCGGAACTCCTCGAGGCCGGCCCGAGCGCCATCGAGCTCTTGGACCGCGCGCTGCTGGATCCGGCCAACCGACCCCGCTCGGTGGCGCGCGTGATGGGCCCGGCCATCGACGCTCCGGCGATGCTCCTCGTGGAGCACAGCGGCCGCGCAGACGAGGTCGAGCACCAACTGCGGGCGCTTCCGGACGGGCGACGGGTTCGGGACCCCGCGGAGCAGCGCGCGGTCTGGGCGGTCCGCGGCTCGGCGATCGCGCGGGTCCTCGGCGCGAGCCGGGACCGCCCCGGCGATCCACGCCCCATTCCCTTCATCGAGGACCCGGCGGTCCCCCCCGATCGCGTCGCGGACTTCGCCCGGCGGCTCGAGGCGATCCTCCACGAAGAGGGTGTCCCGGCTGTCATGTACGGGCACGCGAGCGTGGGGTGCCTCCACGTGCGCCCGCTGATCGACCTCCGCCTTCCGGGGCAGCTTGCCTCCATGCGGCGGATCGCCGAGGCGACCGCCGATCTCGTGGTCTCCTGCGGGGGCTCCCTCTCGGGCGAGCACGGCGACGGCCGCGCGCGGAGCGAGCTGCTGCCCCGCATGTACCCGCCCGCGACGATAGAGGCGTTCGCCGCGCTGAAGCGCGCGCTCGACCCCGAGGGCCTCTTCAACCCGGGCGTCCTCGTGGACCCAGACCGGCTCGACGAGAACCTCCGACTCACGGCATCGCCTCCTCGCCGCGCCCGCCGAACGGCCATGTCGTTCCGGCGCGAGGGCGGCCTGGCCCGCGCCGGCGAGGCGTGCAACGGCAACGGAGCGTGCCGCGGGCGTGACGGGGCCATGTGCCCGAGCTACCAGGCGCTCGGCGACGAGCGCCATTCGACTCGCGGGCGGGCCGTGCTTCTGCGCGCCGCCATCGAGGGTCGCCTGGCCGCCGGTCTCGCCGACGACGGCCTCCACGAGGCGCTCGCGCTCTGCCTGGGGTGCAAGGCCTGCGCGGACGAGTGCCCGGCGGGCGTCGATGTTGCCCGGCTCCGCGTGGAGGCCCTCGCCCACCGCCATCGTGCGCGGGGCGTCCCCTGGCGCGCGCGGGCCGAGAGCGCCGTCCCGGCGATGCTCCGCGCGGCGTCCCTCCTTCCGCAGCTCGCAGGCCCGCTCGCCGCGGCCGGCTCCCGGATCGCCGGCCGCGCACTTCCGACGCCCCGGCGCGCATGGCGCCCGCGCCCGCCGGCCGGGGGCGCGACACCCATGACCCTCGTGGCCGACACCTTCACCCGGACGCTCGCCCCCGAGGTCGGAGACGCCGCCGTCCGAGCCCTCTCGGCGGCCGGCGCGCGCCTGAATGTCGTGGACCCGGGCTGCTGCGGTCGCGCTGCTCTGTCGGCCGGCCGGGTGGACGTCGCCCGCCGACAGGCGCGTCGCGCACTGGCCCGCCTGGGGCCGCACGCAATCGCCGGTCGCCCCATCGTGCTGCTCGAGCCGTCATGCTGGTCGATGGTGCGCGACGACATCCCCGAGCTGCTCCCGGACGACCCCCGGTCGCGATGGGTCGCAGACGCCGCCACGACGTTCGGGGCCGCGATGGCCGGCTTGGGGCTCCCCCGACTGCGGGCCCACCGAGGAGCCATCCTGGTTCACGAGCATTGCCACGCCCGGGCGCTCGGACGAGAGGGCGAGGTCGTCGCCCTGGCCGGCGCGATCCCAGAGGCCGAGGTGAGGCCGAGCGGCGCGGGCTGCTGCGGCATGGCCGGAGCGTTCGGCTACCGTCAACCGGAGCTTTCCCTGCGCATCGCGGAGGATCGCCTGCTCCCCGCCCTCAAGGAAGAGGATCTGGTCGTGGCCGAAGGGACGTCGTGCCGAGCCCAACTCGCAGAGCTGGCCGGCGTCCGCGCCGTTCACCCCGCGGAGCTCATCGCGGGAGCCCTCGCGTGATTTCCCCCCAAAGAGGTGCACTGGGCCTCCGGGCGCGGAGCTTCAACGCCCTCGTCAAGACCCTGGTCGGGCGGTTGGGAGTGCCGGTGCCACACACCTACATCCTCCGCGTCCACGGTCGGTCGAGCGGCACTCTTCACACGACCCCCGTGCTCGTGCTGAAGGAGAGGGGCTCCCGCTACCTCGTGGCGCCGCGGGGCGAAACCCAATGGACGCGGAACCTGCACGCCGCCGGCTGGGGCGAGCTGATGCGCGGGCGGCGGGTGGAGAGGGTGCGGGCGGTCGAGGTGATCGGCCCGGAGCGCAAGCGCGCCATCCGCGCGTACGAGCGTCGCTACCGCCTGCTCATCGGCCGCTTCTTCGACCTGCCACACGGGGGCACGGACGAGGAATGGCGGCGCGCGGCGCGGCGCCATCCGGTCTTCCGGCTGGCCTCAGGCGGACCTGGCCGGAGCTAGTGCCGTGTCAGGAGACCTTTGCCCCGTTCTTCCTCGCTGCAAACCATCGCGGATGCGGTGTCCTCGGTCATCGCCATGGGCTCAACCATGGCGATGACGCTGCGTCCTTGCCCCGCGGGGTTTTCGCGGCCAGAACACGCC
>JAUVQP010000029.1 GCA_030598075.1 Miltoncostaeaceae bacterium
ACGATCGTCGCTCCTCCCGCCGTGTCCAGGTGGAACGAGATCAGCAGCCCGACGAAGACCGATGCGACCCCGATGACCCCGGCAATGGCCATCATCGAGCCCACGCGCCGCGCGAGCAGCGATGCGGCCGCCGGCGGCGCCATGAGCATTCCGAAGACGAGGAGCGTGCCAACGACCTGAAACGACGCGACGACCACGAAGGCCACCAGCCCCATCATGGCCAGATGGGTCATGCGGGGGGAGAACCCCGCCGCGCGAGCCGTGTCGGGATCGAACGCCAGAAGCAGGAAGGGGCGGGTCAAGACAAGCGCCACCGCGACGGTCACCCCGGCCACCGCGAGCTGGGTCCAGACATCGCCCCAGAGCACCCCGAGGATGTCTCCGAAGAGAATCGTCGTCAGGTCGCCGCGAAAGCTGTCCGACCGCGACACGATCACCACGCCGAGCGCCAGCATGGCCACGAACATCAGGCCCACCGCGGCGTCTCCGGCCAGACGAGAGCGTCGGGCGATGGCGTCGACCCCGGCGACCATCACCGCCGCCCCCACCGCGGCACCGGCGATCCCCGGCAGTCCGAGGAGGAGCGCCGCCGCGATCCCCGGGATGACCCCGTGCGCGAGGGCGTCGGTGATGAACGCGAAGCCCCGCAGCACGACGAAGGTTCCGACCACGGCGGCGGGGATGGCCACGAGGACTCCCGCGACGAGAGCCCGCTGCATGAACGGGTTGTCCAGAAAGGGGCCCAGAAGGGCGTCCACCCTCCCTACCTCCCGTCGAGCCCGTCGACGAGCGCGTCCGCCAGCCCGGTGAGGTGCTCCTCATAGGACGCCGTCCCCGGACCGAAGCTCTCGGTGTGGACGGTGACCACCTGCACGCCCGTCTCGTCCGCGATCGCCGCGAGGACCCCTCGCGTCGTGCCCGGCTCGGCGACGATGGCCTTCGCGCCGCGCGCCTCGATCACCTCCGTCACGCTGGCGATGTCCGCCGCGCTGACCTGAGCGCTCGCCGAGAGGCTCGGGAGGACCGTTCCCACGACCTCGAAGTCGTAGCGGTCCGCGAAGTAGCCCATCGAACGGTGGCCGGTGACGATGCGCCGCTCGTCGGGGGCGAGCCTGGCCGTCCGCTCGGTGATGCGCTCGTCCAGCTCCCGCAGGCGCGCCGCCGTCGCGGTGGGCGCGTCGCCGACGGCCACGCCCCCATCTTCGAGGGCGGTCCCCAGCGCCAGGGCGACCGCGGCCATCCGAAGGGGGTCCAGGACGATGTGTGGGTCGACCGATCCGTCGGGCCCTTCGCTCAGCTCCACGTGCTCCGTGGCCGCGAAGACAGCCACGCCGTCCGCCCGGGCCGCGTCGAGCGAGGACCGCAGCCCCTCCTCCAGGCCCTCGCCGTTTGTGACGAGCAGCGCCGCGCCGGACATCTTCGCCAGATCGCGCGCCGAAGGCTGATGGTCGTGAGGGTCGGCCCCGCTCGGAAGGATGACCTCGACTCGGGCGCTCGCGCCGACGACGTCCGACACCAGAGCGCCCAGGATGGGAGTGGTCGCCACGACCACCGGACGATCGCCGCCGTCGCCGCCCCGGCCGCAACCCGCGGCGGCGGCAAGAAGAATCAGAAGCAGCGGGGCGGCTTGCCACCACCGGTGCGGGACGGCTGTCGTGCGGATGCTGGGCCCCTCGTCACCACGCGCGGGTACGGGGCGGGGAGCTTAGCAATAATGATTATCGTTCCTTCCACGGCCACCTTCATGTGGCCGCGGGTTCCGCGCTAGCGCGCCTCTTTGTAGAGGACGTGCTTGCGAGCGACCGGGTCGTACTTCTTCATCTCGATCCGGTCGGGGTTGTTCCGCTTGCTCTTGGTCGTCATGTACACGTGGCCGGTCCCTGCGGTGGACACCATGCGAATGCCGACCCTGACGCCTGTCCTGCCCATCGCGCGCTCCCCTCGTTGCGACCCGGCACTGTAGCCCACGCCCCGCGCTCGCGCGATCCGCCGGCCGCCCATGCGCTAACCTCCTCGGCTCACTCGGAACGAGGACGTCGACGGATGTCAAGAGTCTGCCAGGTCACCGGTCGCCGACCGAAGGCCGGGAACAATCGATCGCACTCCATGCGCGCAACCAAGCGCCGCTTCATGCCCAACGTGCAGAAGCGCCGCTTCTGGGTTGCCAGCGAGAACCGGTACGTCCATCTGACGGTCAGCGCGCGGGGGCTCAAGCGGATCGACAAGCTCGGCATCGAGAGCGTTCTCAGGGAGCTTCGCGCCCGGGGCGAGAAGGTCTGACGGTGTCCCGCCGGCGGGGCGAGCCGGAACCGCGGACGCGTCGATAGTGGTCTGCTGTCCGGCCGACGCCGAGCTTCAGCGTGAGACGATCGCGTGGGAGGAGCACGACAACGTCCGGTTCACGCGCGAGTACACCGCCCCGCTCCTCGTCCGCCTGATCGGGCCGCCGTCGGGCGGCGGGTCCGTGCTGTCGGTCGGGTGCGGCGTCGGCACCGACGTAGAGACGTTGGCCGGGCTCGGCTGGGACGCGCACGGTGTGGAGCCGGGCTACCGCAAGAGCGCGTTCGCGCAGCGCTCCGTCCCGGAGCGCCTTCACGTCGGGGATGGGCGGGACCTGCCGTTCGAGGATGCCCGCTTCGACGCGATCACCTCCTACGGGGTCATCGAGCACGTCGGCGCCGTGGGCGACACGGTCCAGGTGCACTCCGACGTCTGGGAGCAGCGCGTGTCCTACGCCCGCGAGTGCGCCCGCGTGGTCGGCCCCGGCGGCGTCATGATCATCTCGACGCCCAACCGCCTCCATCCCGCCGACTATTTCCACTCGCCCAACCGGTTCGGCATGCGGTGGCACAGCCCGCGCGAGCGCTTCTCGCTGAGCTTCGCCGACATCCGCCGCCTGTTCGTGGACGAGGCCGGCTGTCGCGGAGTCCGCCCGTTGGGGATGCGGAACGCCTTCGTGTTCCACCGCGTCCGTCGGCACGCGTGGGGACGTCTTCTCACCCCGCTCACCCGCGCCGCCCTCGGCGCGACCGGCGTCCGGGCGCTGGCGCCGCTCGCTCGCTCGCCGCTCAACCCCTTTCTCGTCGTGAGGGTCGACCGCTAGTGCTCCCGACGGGGCAGTAGCTCGGTCGCGGACAGCCTTGGGTGAGCGCCACGAGCACGCCGGCTGGGCCCGCCACGCGCGCGGCGTGGCCGACTCGGTCGGGCGCCGCTCCGGCGGCGCGCGCACGGCGATCGTCGACGAGCTGGCGGCGCTGGGCTGCTGCGCGTCTCCGCAGGAGCTCCACGACCGCCTGCGCGCGGAGGGTCGCAGCGTCGGCATCGCGAGCGTCTATCGGGTGCTCGACGAGCTTTCCGGGCTCGGCCTCGTCCAGCGCGTGGATCTCGGGGACGGCGTGGCGCGGTTTGAGCCGATCGAGCTGACCGGAGAGCATCACCATCATCTTGTCTGCGTCGGCTGTGGCGCGATCGAGCCGTTCGACGATCCGGAGCTCGAGCGGGCAATCGACCGGGCGGCCGGGCGCACGGCCTTCGCCGTCGACGGCCACGACGTCGTGCTGCGCGGACACTGCTCCGACTGCGCCGCCTGAGCCGGAATGGCCGGCGTTGCCCCTCTTTCGGGGGATGTCAAGGCCTCTGTGCGCCGCCGATGGTCGTCACTGACAGGGAGACGAGCCGGGAAACCGCTCGACTCGCGGGACAGCCGGGGGCGGCTCTCCCGTAGGCGGGCACGCGCGAGCGCCGCATGGCGCTCGCCGTCGCCCGCCCGGTCGCCAAGCCCGCGACGAGAGTTCCCGGCGTGGAGGCATTGAGCCTCCGCCAGGCCGGTGCGTCGATCGGGTCCGTGCCGGTCGCCGGGCTCCGCGGGCATCGCTCGCCGCGGCGGAGCGGCAGAGCGGCGCGGGGTGCCGCATGAGCCTGGAGGCCCTGCCTCGGGCGGCCGCATCCGGGCTGCCGTGGCTCGCCGTCGAGGAGATGCGCGAGGTCGACCGGATCATGATCGAGGAGCTCGGCATCGTCTTGACGCAGATGATGGAGAACGCCGGACGCAACCTCGCGGTCGTCGCCCGGGCGCTTCTTGGGGGTTCGGCCGCCGGGCGCACGGTCGCCGTGCTCGTCGGCGGCGGCGGAAACGGCGGCGGCGGGATGGTGGCCGCGCGCCACCTCGCCGTGGCCGGCGCCCGCGTCGTCGTGTGCTGCAGCGCCCCTTCGGACGATCTGGCGGAGGTTCCGCGTCGCCAAGCGCAGATCCTCCGCGCGATGGGCGTTCCGGTCCTCGTGGGTGCGACGAGGGAGATCCGCCGGTCCGAACTGGTCGTCGACGCGGTCCTCGGCTACAGCCTTCGCGGGGCTCCCCGCGGCACGGCCGCAGATCTCCTCGCCGCCGCGGCCGGTGCGCGGGTGCTCGCTCTCGATGTGCCTTCGGGCGTCGAGCTCTCGACCGGAACCGCGTTCGACGGGGCCCTTCGCGCGACCGTGACCATGACCCTCGCGGCTCCCAAGGAGGGGCTCCGCGCTCCCGGTGCCGTCGAGCGGGTCGGCCGGCTGCTTCTGGCGGACATCTCGGTGCCCCCCGCGGTATACGGCCGGCTGGGCCACCGCGCTCCCCCGTTCGGGGCCGGGCCGTTACTGCGAGTGGGTCCGGGGTAGGGTCGACGCAGGACACGCATCGAGCGGGGAGAGGCGATGGCGCGCGGCGCCGAGGTCGGGATGCGACGCGTCGGGGTGGGGGAGGTGCGCCTCGCCGTCCGCGAGAGCGGCGAGGGAGAGCCGGTGATCATGCTGCACGGTTTTCCCGAGCTCTGGTACTCGTGGCGTCACCAGCTGCCGGCTCTCGCTGACGCCGGCTACCGCGCGATCGCGCCCGACCTGCGCGGCTACGGCGCCTCGGACCGCCCCACGACGGTCCGGGACTACGCGCTCCCCGCGCTGGCCGGCGACATAGCCGGCCTCGTCCGGGCGCTGGGCGAGGAGAGCGCGCACCTCGTAGGCCACGACTGGGGCGGCAGTCTCTGCTGGGTGCTCGCGGCGCGCCAGCCGCGGCTCGTGCGGTCGCTGGCGATCCTCAACTCGCCCCACCCCGTGGCCTCCGCGGAGGCGCGCCAAGTCCGCGAGCAGCAGCAGCGCAGCTGGTACATGCTCCTCTTCCAGTTCGCGGGGGTCGCCGAGGCGTGGCTCTCCGCCGACGACTTCGCGAACATGCGCTCCTTCGTCTTCGACGACGCTGCTCCCGGCACGTTCGGCGACGAGGACCGCGAGCGGTTTCTCGCTCCGCTCCGTCGCGATGGAGCGCTCACGGCGGCGCTCAATTACTACCGCGCCAACATCCCGCCCGCGAGCTGGATCGGATCCCCGCCCGAACTACCGTCGATCACCGTGCCGACCACCATCATCTGGGGTGAGGACGACACGTACATGAGCCCCGTGCTGCTCGAGCGCTCCATGGAGCTCGTGGCCGGGCCGCTCACGGTCGAGAGGCTCCCCGGCGTGAGCCACTGGGTGCAGCAGGAGGTGCCGGACCGGGTCAACGGTCTGCTCTTGGAGCACCTCTCGCGCTGCGCGAAACCGACCCGATCGGCGCCCTAGACGCCCGAGCGGAGCGCGCGGCGATCGAGCTTGCCCGACGGAAGGCGGGGCAGCGCGTCGACCACCTCGACGCTTTGGGGGGCGCAGTGACGGGCCAGGTCGTGCGCGACGTGCGCGCGCAGTCGCTCGGCGAGCCCTTCGGCCTGGGCGCCGTCCGATGTCGCAACCGTCGCGACGACCCGCACGAGCCCGTGCTCGTCGGCCCGCCCGACGACGGCCGCCTCCTCGACGTCGGGATGGCTCACGAGAGAGGCCTCGACCTCCGACGGGCTGACCCATCGGGCGTCGACCTTGAAGAGATCGTCCGAGCGTCCGAGGTGGCGATAGACCCCGTCCTGAGCTGACAGCACGTCGCCCATGCGGATCCAGTCTCCGCGCACCAAGTCGCGTGTGAGCGCCGAGCGGCGCCAGTAGCCGCTGGTGTTCGAGCCACTTCGGACCCAGAGCCTCCCGGGCTCGCCCTCGGCGACGGGGTGCCCATCGGCGTCCGCGAGCTTCACCTCGACGCCCGGCACGACGTGCCCGAGCGTTCCCGGCGCTCCGTGCTCGCCGGCCCGCTCCGTGATGATCACGTTGCTGCACTCCGAGCAGCCGAGGCCCTGGATGAGGTCGAGGCCGGCGACCCGCGCGAGCGCGGCGGCGACGGCGGGAGGGAGGGCGTCACCCGAGCTGACGGCCAGGCGCACCGTCGCGAGCCGCTCCCCTCCTCCGTGCCGCTCGAGGAACCGCGCCAGCTGGGACCAGAAGGTCGGCACCGCGGTCAGCACGGTGACGCCGTGCCGCACGACGGTGCCGAGGACCGAGCGCGGGGTGGGGGTCGTGGGCGAGAGAACGCAGGCGCTCCCGCTGCCGAGCGCTCGGAAGAACCCGTTGCCGAATCCGAGCGACGTGAACAGGCGAGGAATCGCGTGCAGGCGATCTGCCGGACCGAGGCCGAGGGCGTGCGGGACGTAGGTCTCGAGCGATGTCCGCATGTCGCCGTGCGAGTGCATGGCAGCCTTCGGCTGACCGGTGGAGCCCGAGCTGTAGATGAGGTAGCCCAGGTCGTCGGGGTGGACCGCGGCCAGACGTGCCGGATGACCGCCGGTCAGACGGTCCGGATCGAGGCTCGGTTGGCCTCGAGGCGCATCCTCGTCGCGGGCGATGACGAGCGCCGGCTCGAGATCGGCGAGGATCTCGTGCAGGCGGTCCTCGTCGAGTCCGGGGTCGATCGGGACCGCGATCGCGCCCAGCCAGGCCGCGCCGAGGAACCCGGCCAGCCACGGCCGTCCGTCTCGGACCATGACGGCCACCCGCTCGCCGCGGCGCACGCCAGCGGTCGAGAGAGCGCCCGCCGCCCGCGCCGACGCGCCCGCCAACTCGTCGAAGGTCCACGCGCCGTCCGGGTCGATCGCGGCGGGAGAGCCCCCCAGGCCCGTCGCGCGCTGCCGCTCGACGAGAAGGTGCGCCAAGTTCGCCGCCGGCGAGGTCTGGCTCGAACGACGCCGTCGCTCCGTGGGGGCGTCGCCCGTGGCGGGGAGCGCGTCGGCCAGCGCGTCGTAGAAGTCGAGGGGCACGCCGTTCGGGGGTACCAGGACCGCGTCGGTCATCCCCGCGTCCGCGTAGGACGCGAGCGCCCCCCGGATCTCGTCCGGCGTGCCGACGAGCCCGACGGTGCGGAGCCACCGGACCAGGGCGGGAGGGCTCGTGCCGAGCAGGTCGGCCTCGCGTTCCAGGAACCGCCGCGTCTCACGGTCCGAGAGCACCGGGAAGGCGTAGCAGTAGAGGCAGTAGCGGAGCGGCTGCTGCCGTCCCGCGCTCTCGCGTGCCTCCTCGGACAGCTCCCGTCGGTGCGCGAGCTGGCCCGGCGTCAGGAAGGCGGCCACGACCCCGTCCGCGCGCCGTCCGGCCACGCGAAGCAGCGTCGGCCCGTGGGCGGCAAGCCAGACCGGCGGGCCTCCTGCCTGAAGCGGTCCGGGGAGGTTGGGCGCCGCGTCGACCTCTCCTGGGACGGTCGCGCTCTGCGGCTCGCGAAACATCGCCTGGAGCACGTCGAGTGTCGCCACCACCCCCTCCGAGCGCTCTCGCGGGCTGCCGAACGGAATGCCGTACGCGCGGTGCTCATCGCGGTCGGAGCCCGTTCCCAGGCCGAGGGTGAGGCGTCCGCTCGAGATGTTGTCCAGGGTGGTCACCATGCGCGCCGCCACCGCCGGGCGGCGATAGGAGGCCGACATGACGGCGACTCCCAGCCGCGCGGCCGTCGTCGAGGCCGCGATCGCGGCCAGCGCGGTGAGCGCCTCGAACGAACCCTGACGCGCGTGGCGGCCGGGAGCCTGGAGGTGATCGTTCAGCCAGAGCGCGGCGAAGCCGAGATCCTCCGCGCGCCGCGCCGCCCCGAGCAGCTCACCCCAGCTCGCCCCGTACTGGGGCAAGCGCACGCCGACCGAGATGGCCGGCGGCACTACCCCGGCCCGAGGACCAGAACGACCTGAGCGCCTCCGGGAGCGGCCGCGGCCAGCGGGCCGGTGTCGGGCAGCGACAGCACCCCGGAGACCTGAAAGTCCTCCGCGACCCGATCGGCGGCGGCTTCGTCGCCGGCTCGGAAGTAGACGATCGACGGCCCGGTCTGGGTTGGCGCGTTGCCGACCTCGACGCCCGTGTAGCCGAGACCCTCCGCGGTGGCCTGATTCTGGGCGGCGAGGCCGGCTGTCCCGGTGGCGTTGAGGATCGCGAGTTCGATCGTGTCGCGCGCCGGGGGCGCCGGGGGCGCTGTCGTCGCGGGGGCGGTCGGCGTCGTACTCGTGGGCGCGGTGCTCTCGCCGGAGTCCCCGTCGCCGCCCGCGGTCGTCGTCGCGCCCGACGCCGCGTCGGCCGTCGTGGTCGCCGGAGGCACGACCGTGACCGGCCCGTCGTCGCCGCGCAGTATCCAGCCGCCCACGAAGCCCAGCACCAGCATCGAGACGGCGAGCACCACCGGGCGACCCCAGGAGGCTGCGCCCCGCGGATGCTCGTCTCGTGGCCGTTCGGTGGGCGAATCGTGCTCAGGCATACACCGTCCTTGCCGATGCTACCCGTACGTCCGGCGACCGGCGTCGTTCTCGGTGCCTTCCTGGGGAGTCGGACTGTCGGCTGATAGTGTCCGTGACGCTCACGACGCACGCCCGGCGCCAGACGTCTGCGTGCCCTCAGTTCTCATCAGGGTGCGGCGTTGAGCAGGCGCCTCTAGCGGCGGGAGCCTCGGCCACTCCGAGGCGCGGTTACGCGATGCCCCAAGCAGCGGAGCAACTCATCACACAGGACGTGCCCGGCCTCGCCGGAGAAGCGTTGCGCGCCGCCCTCGGCGACCCCTCGTCGGCGTGGCCGAGCGTCGTGCTGCGCCCGCATCAGATCGAGGCCCTCGACGAGTTGGCCAGCCGCCTGTCGGCCGGTTCGCGGCGGACCTGGGTGGACTCGCCGACCGGCTCGGGCAAGACGATCATGTTCTCGGCCTTGGCCGCCGCACTGGGCGGCAGCACCCTCGTGCTCGTCCCGCGGAGAAACCTCGCCGGGCAGACCGCCGAAGGCCTCGCGAAGCACTTTCCTTCGGTTCCGGTGACGGTGGACGGGGCGCAGGCCGCCGGCCGCGAGGGCGTGGTCATCGCCACCTACCAAGCGGCGCTTCGCCGCGCGCACGAGATGCGCTGGGAGGACGTCACCCTCCTCATCTGCGATGAGGCCCACACCACGCTCGGCCAGCAGACGCGACGGCTCCTCGACCGCGCCCAGAACGCGGTCATCGTCGGGTTCACCGCCACCGGTAGCACCACCACGGGCCATGTCGAGCAGATCTTCGGCCCCGTGGCGACGACCCTCGACCGCCAGTCGGCCATCGAGCGAGGGATTCTCGCGCCGCTGCGCTCGCTGCGGGTGGAACGCGCCGTCGACCTCAGCGACGTGGCGCACGTGCGCGGTGACTTCGACCAGGCGAGCCTCGGGCGGGCGCTCGACCGCGCGCTGTGGCACAAGGCCTGCGCCGAGGTGTGGGCCGCGCATTTTCAGGAACTGGGGCTGGCCGGGGTGGCGTACACGGCCACCGTGGCGCAGGCGGAGAGCCTGGCCGAGGAACTTCGGGCGCGCGGCGCGGTCGCGGTGGCCGTCTCCGGGCAGACCCCGAAGCGCGAACTTCAGCGCATTCTCTTCGACTTCGGCGCGAAGCGCATCGACGTGCTCTGCAACGCCGACCTCCTCACCGAGGGCTGGGACGAGACCCGCGCGGCCGTGGTGCTCCATCTGGCGCCCACCACGTCGGAGCGCGTCTTCGTGCAGCGTCTCGGGCGGGTCATGCGACCGTCTGCCGGGAAGGAGGCCGTGTCGGTCGAGTTTCTGCCGGCGGGCGAGAAGATGGGCGTTCAGACCAGTCATGACGTCTTCGGACGCGGTTGGTACAAGCCTCTTGGCAGGGTCGCCGGGCCGCCCGAGGGCGGCGAGAGGGGCAAGCTCGCGAAGGCTGCCGAGCTGCTCGCGGCCCAGGGCACAGGGACCGCCGCGCTGGTCAACCCCGGCGCCGCGCCTGCGGAGATCGCGGCGGGCCTTGCGGACGGCGGTTGGCGAGACGCGGACCCCGGCGACCTTCCGCCCACGCTCATGGAGACCTGGGTCGAGGCGGCGGCGCTCGAGACCGACGTCACGGAGGTCGCGGCCATCGTGGATCTCGGCGTGTCGCCGGGCGGCGCTGCGGCGTGGCTCGCGCTGTCCGGGTTGCTCGCGCGCGAGGCGCGGGATGGCTCGGACCAGCCCCTCTGGCGCTCTTGGGCCACGGCGCTTCTCGTACAGCTCGATCTGCGCGACGCGCTCCCCGACGACGTGCCGCGCCGGGTCCTCGATCGCCTTCGCATGACCTCGCGCGAGCGTCTTCGCGCGCTCTGGTGGCACGCGGACGCCAGCGACAAGTGGGACCGTCTGGCGACGCTGGAGCAGCTCGGTCGGTCCGGCGATCGCCGCCGCCGCTGGTCGGCGCTCGACGAGACCGCGTCGTGGGCGCCCGCTTGGTCGTGGGATGTCTCGCGCGGGCTCGCTGACTCCAACCGCCCGGGCCGCAACCAAGAGCTTGCGCGCATCGCCGCCTGGGAGGCGAATCACCTCATCCAGAATGGTGGGGAGCTCTCGTTGATCGGCATTTGGATGCGGGCCGCCGGCCAGCCGCCCCCGCAGCCGATTCCGCCCGAGGACCCCAGTGTCCTGCGCCTCGGGCAGGCGGCACGCCTGGCCGTCATGCTCGGGCCCGGAGACGTGCCGACCCGCAGCGAGTACCTGCGCTTGGCCGCGCGTGCGGCCGCCACCGTGGGGGGTTGGGCTGAGCTGCGCGGCTATCTCGACGCGGTGGACTTCACAGGCTCCGATGCCCGCCGCGCGCTTCGCGCCGCCATCGGGTCCATGCACCCCAAGGCGCTCGTCAGTCGGCGGGCGTGGAACTCGCTCAGGGCCCGTTTTCCCCGCCTCCCGGAGGCGGAGAGCGTCGGGGTCGGAGACGGCAAGAAGCGAGGTGCGGGACGGCGCCGACGCCGTCGCCGCCGGTTGAGCAGCGACAAGGCGGCTCTCGCCACGTCGGGCGTGGCGGAGGGCGGAGACGGGACGTCGGCGGACGGCGATTCGGCCGAGGTGCGGAAGTCCGCCTCGACCGCCGGTGGCGCCGACGAGAACGGAGCGTCGCCTTCCGGGACGCCAGGCTCAGGCCGGCGTCGACGCCGGCGCCGGCGTCGACGCCGTGGGTCCGGCGCGGCGGCGAGCGACGAGAACGCGACCGGGTCCACCACATCACCCTCCGCCAGCGGAAACGGATCCGGAGCGTCGGACGGCGTCCGGGCGACGCCCGCCCCGGCGCCGTTGGAGCGGGCCTGATGGAGGCCGTCGCTCCGCCGATCGATCGCGAGGCGGATCGCGCGTGGGAGCGCGTGCGCGAGCTCGACCGCCGCGTCTCGAAGCTCGAGCGAATGGACGCGCACACCGCTCTCGGCGACGAGGGTCGGCGGCGCCTCGCCCGCGCGCGCGCGCGGCGCCA
>JAUVQP010000045.1 GCA_030598075.1 Miltoncostaeaceae bacterium
AGGACGGCAGCGAGAAGCCCAGCTATCAGGCGTTCCGGAAGCTCACGGGCGCCCGACCGGGCTCCCTCGGCTCGTAGCGATCCCTCCCCTCCCGGGCCGGGCGCCGCCGCGCCGGCGCCCCTCGCTCGACGGCCGGCGAGGGACAGCAGGGCCAGTCCCAGCGCGCCCGCCGCGACCGACGCGGCCAGGATGCCGAGGCGCGCAGCGTCTTCGAGGGCCGGGTCGTCGAACGCCAGGCCGGCGACGAACAGGGACACCGTGAAGCCGATTCCGGCCAGCGCGCCGGCGCCGATCAGATGTCGCACGCCGACCCCGGCGGGCAGGCGCGCGGCGCGAACCGCCAGCGCGATGAGTGCTCCCAGCGTGATGCCGACCGTCTTTCCGATCAGCAGCCCCATCAGGACGCCCACCGCCACGCCGTTCTCAAGGGCAGCGTCGATGGCGTCCGCGCTCAGGACGATGCCCGCGTTGGCGAGGGCGAAGATCGGGAGGATCACGAAGCTGCTCCAGCGGTGCAGGGCGTGCTCGATGCGCGCCAGAGGCGAGATCGCCTCGGAGCTGAGCCACGCGAGCTCGCGCCAGTGGCGAGCATCCTCGTCCGGCTCCTCCGGGTCGTCGACGGTCTCGTCGGCGATCCGGTGGGCCTCGGCGCTGACGACCGCGGGGTCCTGAAACGGCCGCGCGGGCGTCAGGAGACCCACCGCGACGCCGGCGACCGTGGCATGAACGCCGGACTCGAAGGCCATGAACCACGCGGCCACGCCCAGCGCGATGTAGAGCGTGAGCGAGCGGACGTGGAGGCGCTGGAGAACGTATATCGCCGCGAGCGCGCCGGCGCCGCCCGCGAGCCAGCCGAGCTTGATCTGCTCCGTGTAGAAGACCGCGATCACGCCGATGGCGAGGATGTCGTCGATCACGGCGACGCCGAGCAGGAACGCGACCAGCGCGGTGGGCACCCGTCGTCCCAGGACCGCGAGCGCCGCGAGCGCGAACGCGACGTCGGTGGCGATGGGGACGCCCCAACCCTCCGCGCCGACGCCGTCGGACGTCGCGATGAGGTAGATGATCGCGGGCAGCACCATGCCGCCGACCGCCGCGAACGCGGGAAGTGCCGCCGCGCGGGGCGTGCTCAGCTCGCCCACGCTCAGCTCGCGCTTGATCTCCAGCCCGATGACCAGGAAGAAGATCGTCATCAGGCCTTCGTTGACGAGGTGCTGGAGGTCCTCGACCTCGACCCAGTCCCCCAGCCGCAGGGTGAGCTCGGTCGCCCAGAAGTCCGCGTAGCCGCCGGGGTCGACGTTGGCCCAGATCAGCGCCGCGATCGCCGCGGCCAGCAGCACAAGGCCGGCCGAGGCCTCCTGGTGCATGAACTCCTGCGCCGGCCGGACGACGAACCGCGGGACCATGGAGTCGGACGCCGCGAAGGTGCGTCGCGGCCCATCCGGTGGCCCTTGCCCTCGGCGCCTCACCGGCGGGAGGATAGCCGCGGCGAGCCCGCCCTCGGTGATCCTAGCCGCGAACCCGAACGACCCGCACGATCGGTGGGCTCGACCGCCGCCGCCCGACGGCTCTCAGCTCCACGCGGTAGAGGCCAGGCGTCAGCCTCCGCGTGGGGAGCCGCAGCGAGAAGCCGCCCCGCCGACGGCGCCCGGTGGCCCGCCGGGCGGGGGATCCCGCCCGGCGCTCGGAGGCAGAGGCTCCCGCCTCGCTCGGCGCCAGGCTGGCGATCGGCCGGAGAACCGCGCGAAGGCCCGCCGGGCGCAGCAGGCGCCCCGACACGCTCACCCAGCCCCGCCGCGCGGTGGCTCTTCGCGCGCTGACCCGCAGCCGGCGAATCGGGGTCGTGACCGTCGGGACGAAGGTGCGGGTGGCCCGGGCGTGGTTGCCGGCGGCATCGGCGACGTCCACCCGGATGCGCCGTCGCCCGGCCTCGGCGAAGCGCACGTGGGCCCGCGAGCCCGTCTTGCGGACGCCGCGTCCGAGGCCCCAGCGGGCGCGTCCCATCCGGACCGCGGAGAGGTCGTCGTCCGTGACCGCCATGAACGTCGCCCGATCGCCGGCGCGGCGCCAGACGATGCGCACCTCGGGCCGTGTGCGATCCACGGTCAGCCGATGGACGGCCGGTGTGGGGTCCAGGGGCCCCGACGCCGAGATGGCTTGGAACTCCACCCGGTGATGGCCCTCTGAACGAATCGGCACGGCGACCACCGGTCCGGTGACCGCGGGGCTCCACGGGCCGCGGTCGACGCGATAGCGGACCTGGCCGGCCCGCTCGACCGCCACGCCGTAGGTCGGCGCCCGAGCGCGCGTGGCGCTCGCCGGCGTGTGCACGAGCGTGGTCTCCGGCGCGGGGCCGGCGGCGGCGGCCAGTGCACCGAGGGCGTCGACGCGCCCGTAGCCGGCGTCGGGGTCGGCGCCGGGCGCTCCCACATCCTGGGCGGTTGACCGCAGGATGTGGGCGATGGCGTCCGGCGACAGGTTGGGCGATGCCTCCCGCATCAGGGCGACCACCCCGGCGACGTGCGGCGAGGCCATGGAGGTTCCGGTGAAGGTCAGGAAGCCACCGGGCGCTGCGCCGGCGATTCCGACTCCCGGAGCGGCCAGATCGGGCTTCGTCAGGGGCGTGCCCGCGGCCGGTCCGAGCTCGTCGATGTTCTGCCAGACGATCGGTCCGCGGGCGGAGAACGATGGCACCTCGCCCGACTCCGCGAGCGCGCCCACGGCGATCGCCTCGGGGTAGCTGGCCGGGCTGCCGACGCTCGACGCCCCCGGTCCCGTGTTGCCCACGGCGAACACGGGCACGATCCCGAGCTCTGTCCACCTGCGGATCATCTGCCGGAACCAGGGGTCGTTGGGGCCCGAGGCGGACCACGAGTTGTTGATGACGTCCGGCTGGTCGTGCGTCGAGGGATCGCCGTCCGGATCGGTCATCCACTGCGCCGCGGCGAGGAGCGTGCTGCCGCTTCCGGCGCCGTTCCCGTCCATGGCTTTGGCGACGACGGCCCGGGCCCGGGGCGCGACGCCGATGGGCGCGCCGTCGGCGGTGGCGGCGCCGATGATCGTGCCGAGCGTGTGGGTGCCGTGGCCGTTGTCGTCGTACGGCTCCCCGCGACCGCTCACGAAGTCGCGAAAGACGGTCACTCGGCCGGCGAGCAGCGGGTGGGATGCGTCCACGCCCGTGTCGATGGAGCCGACGACCACCCCCTCGCCGCTGGTTCCGGACGCAGCGCGCGCCCGCGGCACGCCGATCGCCGCGAGCCCCCAATTCCCTCGCCCGGGCGACGCGTCGGGGACGGCGCTCTCGCCGGCGTCGAGAGTCCTGACGGGCGGATCGAGGTCCACGGCGCTCACGTCCGGGTCCGCCGCCAAGGCCTCGATCTCCTCGGGCGTCGCCCGGAGGGCGTGGGCGTTGACGAGCCAGAAGTGGCGGGTCGGCCGGTGGACGGAGTCCTCGATGTCGTCTCGTGAACGGGCCGCCACGCGCCGCAGCGCCAGCAGCAGAGCGCCGGGCCGGCCCTCGTAGCTCCCGGCGTCAAGCTGATCGCGCAGGCCGACGATGACCGGAAGCCGCTCGTCGGGCGATGCCGTCTCGAGCCGCTCGGCCAGCGTGGGAGACACGGCGCCCAAGGCGCCGCTCGCGAGCGCCGCGCCCGCGGCGAAGGCGGTGACGAGGGCGACGACAGTACGGCGCCCCTGCCGGGCCCTCGGGCGTGTGGTGCCCGAGATGGGGGCTCCCCGTGCGCGATGGTCGATGCGGCGGACGTATCGACCCCGGCCGGGAGCTCTTGACGTGCCCGCCACACCGGCTCCACCCATGGGGCGCAGCTACAATGACGAGCGATGCCGATCTTCCTCTGCCCCCGATGCGCGTATAGGGAGCGCAGCTCCGATCGCAATGTGCGGCACCAGCCGCGGGGCTGCTCGCGCTGCGGCTTCGGGTTCGCGTTCGAGCTGCTCGAGGACTACTACGCGGGACCGAAGACCGCCCTCATCGTCTGCGACCAGGACCGGCGCATCCTCGCCGGGGGCCACGCGTCATTCGCCGTCACGGGGTACCGGGAGGAGGACCTCATCGGCCACGAGGTGGCCGAGCGCCTTCAGATGAGGGGCTTTCCGAACGGCGACCCCGCCGCCACCGCGCTCGAGTGGGGGGTGCGTCAGCTGGACGTCGAGTGCACCTTTCGCCCGAAGGGGGTCGACGAGGATCGCACGGCGAGGGCGGACTTCTTTCCGGCGTACGACGACGACGGCGGCCTGCTCGTCGCGCTCACCCCCCGGTAGGACGGGAGACGAGGAGGAGCACATGGAACGTCGTAGCCTCGGATCGACCGGAATCGAGCTGACGGTCGTCGGTCTCGGCACCTGGCAGTGGGGCGGGCTCTGGGGGGGCGCCGATGACGCCGACTCGCTCGCGGCGGCGCACGCGGCCCTCGATGCGGGGATCAACTGGATCGACACCGCCGACATCTACGGTCAGGGGCGGGCCGAGGAGGTCCTGGCCCTGTTGTTGGCCGAGCGCCGCGACGAGGTCATCGTCTCGACCAAGGGCGGCGTCGCCTGGACCTCCGAGCCCGAGTTCCGCATCTGGCGGGCCACCGACGGGGCGTACCTGCGCGGGGCGCTCGAGGCGTCGCTGACGCGCCTGGGCCTGGAGGCGGTCGACATCTACCACGTGCACTGGCCGGTCAGCCGGGGAGACCCGGCGGACACCATGGGCACCCTGCTCGATCTGAAGCGCGAGGGGAAGATCCGCGCCGTCGCCGTGTCGAACTACGAGCTCGCCCACCTCGAGGCGGCGGGCGCGGTGGGCCAGATCGATGCCTACCAGCCGGGCTACCACCTGATGCGGCGCGACGTCGAGGACGGCGAGCTCCCGTGGTGCGCCCGGAACGACGTTGGGGTTCTCGCCTACGGGCCGCTCGCACACGGGCTTTTCGGCGGGGCGATGACCGCCCAGACGACCTTTCCGGAGAACGACTGGCGGGCGAGCAGCGACCTGTTCATCGACGACGCCTTCTCGGAGCGCATCGCGGTGGTCGAGGAACTGGGCCAGATCGCCGCCGAGGCCGGCCGGGCGGGGGGAGTGGCCGAGCTGGCCGTCGCCTGGGTGCTGCGCCGGCCCGAGGTGACCTCGGCGATCATCGGCGGTCGCAACGCCGAGCAGGCGAGGGGCGCGGCCGCGCTCGCCCGAGCGCCGCTCGCGCGCGATGAGGACGACGCCATCGCGTCCGTCCTGGCGCGCCACCCGTCGACCAGCCGTCACTACGGGCACGGCGAGCCGCCCGACCCCACCGCCGAGTAGCGGACGCTCGACCCTCGAGGCGGACCGCGTTGAGCGCCTTCAGGCCCATGGCCCGGCCGTCTCCCTCGGCGTCGAGCCCCATCGGTCCCCGGCGGGGTAAGGAGGCCATCGAGATCGGGTTGTCGTGGTGGCCAAGGGGCACGTGTTGAGGGTCGTGGTCGTGGGCGCGTCGGGGCTGATCGGCCGCCGCGTCGTCGCCGGGCTCGTGGCGCGCGGAGACGACGTCGTCGCGGTCTCCCGATCGGGTGCCGAGGTCGAGGGTGTCGGCGGCGCGCGTTGGGCCGGACCGAGCGAGCCGTTGCCCGACGGCCTGCTCGACGGCGCCGACGCGGTCATCAATCTGGCGGGCGCCCCCCTGGCCGGAAGGCGCTGGACGGACGCGTACAGGGTCGAGATTCGCGAGAGCCGCATCGACCTGACCCGCGCGCTGGTCGCCGCCATGCCGCGGGACGGGTTCGCCGGCGCCTTCCTGTCGGCCAGCGCGGTGGGCATCTACGTCGATCGCGACGAGGAGCTCGACGAGACCTCGGCGCCGGGCGACGGCTACGTCGCGGAGCTCTGCCAGGACTGGGAAGCAGAGGCCGAGCGCGCCTCCCCCCAGGGCATCCGGGTCGTCCTGTTGCGGTCCGGCCTGGTCTTGGCGGACGAAGGCCCGCTGTTTCCGCGAATGGTGTCCCTCGCGCGCTGGTTCCTGGGCGGTTCCCTGGGCGGCGGGCGGCAGTGGTTTCCGTGGATCCACGTCGCGGACGAGGTCGGCCTGATCCTCTGGGCGCTCGACGGCGACCTGGCTGGTCCGCTCAACCTGACCGCGCCGGGAGCGGTTCGCCAGCGGGAGTTCGCAGCGGCCCTTCGACGGGAGCTGGGTCGGACGGTTGGATGTCCGACGCCGCGCATCGCGCTTCGCCTGGTGCTCGGCGAGGCGGCCCACGTGGCGCTCGAGGGGCAGCGGCCCGCGCCGCGCGCGGCGCTGGACGGGGGCTACGCGTTCCGGTTCCCGGAGCTTGGGCCCGCCCTTCGCGATCTTCGCGGCGGCGCGTAGGACGTACCGGTCGGCGCCGACTCCCCGCGTCCTGGCCTCGCTCGATTCTCTCGGGCCGTCGGCCGCGTCCGGTTGTGAGACGGGCACTAGTGCCGTGTCAGGGAACCATGGCGTGTTCTGGCCGCGAGAACCCCGCGGGGCAAGGACGCAGCGTCATGGCCATGGTTGAGCCCATGGCGATGACCGAGGACACCGCATCCGCGATGGTTTGCAGCGAGGAAGAGCGGGGCAATGGTTTCCTGACACGGCACTAGGCGCCCTCGGCCAGGTTGAGCGAGAGCTCGGCGGCGATCCGTTTCGCCAGATCGTTCGCGAAGGTGGACGCCACGTGGTATTTCGCGCCGGGCATGGCGTGGGCCATCCTCCTGGAGTCCTTGTCCCACGGCGCCTCCAGCACCCTGTCCAGCAGCTCGCGGTACTCGCCGCAGAGGCTCGCCATCTCGAGGTGGCTGACCATCAGCTCGTCGAGCATCCGGTCGATCCGCGCGATGACCTCCGCGTCGCCCTCGGCCATGAGCGTCCTTTCGCTGAACACGGGACGACGTCGATGCTACCCCAGCGGTCGACGGGCGAGCCCGTGCGAGGACGTGTCCCGCTGGGCTTTGCCGCGAAGGCGAACGTGATGCCGGTCGGCTACCCAACGGTTTCGACCGGAAGCCCCGCTCGTCGCCACTCCGGAAAGCCCTCCTCCAGGCGCCGGGCCGCGCGGCCCTCCGCCGCGAGGGCCCGGATCGCGTCGACGGCGTAGACGCAGTACGCGCCGCGGCAGTAGGCCACGACATCGACGTCGTCCGGGAGGGCCGCGAGACGTTCGCGGAGCCGCTCTGGGGGCAGAGACTCGGCCGACGGGATATGCGCGGCGCGGTACTCGGCCTCCGGCCGCACGTCGAGAACGAGCAGGTCGTCATCGCCCAGGCGGGCCGCGAGCTCATCGCGCGGAATCTCGTCGATGCCGTCGCGTTGCCCGAGGTATCCGTCCACGAGAGTGCCGAGGCCCGCGACGTGCAGATCTGCCACATCGCGCAGGGTGGCCCAAAGGTCTTGTACGCGCTCGCTCGCGAGCGAGTAGATGACGCGGGTTCCCGCGCGCCGTGAGGTGACGAGCCCCGCGCCGGCCAGTACCTGAAGGTGGCGGGACGTGTTCGCGATGCTCTGCTCGATCTCGCGCGCCAGGTCGTCGACGGAGCGCTCGCCCTGCGCGAGCACGTCCACGAGCTCCGCACGGCGGCCGCTGCCCAGTGCCCTGGCCGCCCGGGCGAGGGCGTCGAACAGCGCGTCCTTACTCGCTCGGTCCCCCATGCAACCTTCCTCTCGTCGCGAGGCTTGCCTGACGGGTGCTCATCAGGGCAGGTCGTGGGCCGTTTGCGCCCGGCCCGGGGCCCCCGCCGCGCCGAGCGGTCGCGCGGTCCGCCAGGGGGTGAGCGCCAGCCAGACGCCGCTGGCGGCCGTCAGCGCGGCGACGAGGCCGATGGCCGCGTCGAATCCGAGCCGCCCGACGACGACGCCGGCGACGAGCGCTCCCACGACAAGTCCGGCATCGCGCCAGAAGCGATAGCCGCCGACGGCCGCAGCGCGCTCGGATGGCGTCGCGGCGTCCGACACGGCCGCGATCAGCGTGGGGTAGACCAGCGCGGTGCCGACGCCGAGCAGCGCGGCTGCCGCCAGCGACGGCTCGAAGGCGCCTCCGCCCAGGGCCAGCAACGCCAAGGCGGCGGCCTGCGTCATCATGCCGGCGCTGATCAGCGGCTTGCGTCCCACGTGATCGGATGCCCACCCCGCGGGTATCTGGCCGAGACCCCATACCGCGGGATAGATCGCCGCCACGAGGGCGATCTCCTGTACGGAGGCGCCGCCGGCGGCAAGGTAGAGCGGAACCAGGCCCCAGGCGAGCGCGTCGTTCAGGTTGTTGGTCAGGCCCGCCTGAGAGCACGCGCGGAACACCGTTCCGGCCTCCCGCGACCCGATCAGCGCGCGTCCGAGGGGCAGGCGGCGAGGCGCCCCGTGCGCCCGCTGCTCGAGGCTCACGTGCGCGGCCGTGTCCTTGACCAGGATTGCCGAGAGCAGCAACCCGACGAGGGCGATGGCTCCCGCGCCGACCCAAACGACCGTGCGGGGCGCGACGGTCGCCGCCAGCGCGCCGCTCGCCAGCGCCGTCACCGCGATCCCGAGATAGCCGGTCGTCTCGTTCAGGCCCAGCGCGAGCCCGCGGCGCGCCGGCCCGACGAGGTCGATCTTCATCACCACGGTCATGGACCAGGCAAGACCCTGGTTGACGCCGAGCAGGACGTTCGCGAGCACGATCCACCCCCAGCTCGGCGCGAGACCGATCATCGGCGCGACGGGCAGGGCAAACAGCCAGCCGGCGATCAACAGGCGCCTGCGTCCAACCCGGGCGGCGAGGGTGCCCGCCGCCAGGTTGGTGAGGGCCTTCGCGGCACCGAACGCCGCGATGAACCCGAGGACGGCGATTCCCGCGCCCAGGCCGAACTCGCGCTCGCCCACCAGTGGGAGGACGCCGCGCTCGAGGCCGACCATCGCCCCGACAAATGCGTTCACGACGACGAGCAGCCAGAACTGGGCCGCGTTCGCGCGCAGCCCGAGCCGTGGCTCGGAACTCACTTGCGGGCGCTCGCGTGCCCGACGCGGTTCGCCGCGACGATGGCTGCCTGGTTCTCCGGCGCCGGGGGCATGTCGCGGACGAGTGCCCGCGCGAAGTCCTCCGGATCATCGTGTGCCAGGGCGTCGTTGTGGCGGCGCTCGAACCCGATCGTCGAGAACGGGTTGCCCGAGAGCGCGCGGCCGCAGACCGATCCTCCGAAGTGACTGGGATAGACGGCGACGTGGTCCGGGAGCGAGAGGAGCCGCCCGAGCGAGGAGTAAAGCGTCCGCGCCATGCCGGTCGGATCTCCGGCCGCGTGCAGATCCGGCCGCCCCACGTCCCCCACGAGGAGCGAGTCGCCGGTGAAGACGAGCCACGGCTCCTCGGTGCCCCGGCGTCGGTCGGCCACGCAGTAGGCGGCGTGGGCGGGGGCGTGTCCGGGGGTCATGAGCACCGAGACGATCACGTTGCCGAGCTCCACCCGCGCCCCGTCGTCCAGCAACACGTGGGGGAACTCGACGCC
>JAUVQP010000156.1 GCA_030598075.1 Miltoncostaeaceae bacterium
GCCAGCTCGGCGACAGAGGGTTGGGCCGTCGTGGGCGGGCGCTCCGAAGTCGTCAGCCGCCGGTAGAAGTTGTCGCGGTCGAGGTCGACGCCGTCGAGGAAGCCCTCGTCCCCGAACGAGACCGGCACCGGCACGACCCACCAGTTGTCCGGGCGCAGATCGGGCTCGATGTCCGCCGCGGAGTCGGTGATGAGCGCCGTGCGCTCGGCGCTCAGAGGCGTCTCGCCCGCCATGGACGCGTCGGGGTCGGGGGCGCTCGGCACGACGTCGCTCGCGGCGCGGAGTCGCCGGCTGCGCTCGGCCTGCTGGCGGCGCATGTCGTCGGCACGGAGCGCCTCGACCGTCCCGTGCTCTCCGGCGGCGCCCGCTGCCGCCTGGGGATCGTCGGTGTGCACGTGCACCTTCGCTTGGCGGCTGTCGCCCATCACCAGGAGGCTGTCGCCGAGAGACGTGAGGGACGCGCGGATCACCGCCAGGTCGAGATCCTCTCCCTCGATGAGAAAGCTCGTACAAAAGCGGTAGCGCGACGGAGGATGGTCGATCGCCCCGACGGGGGCCGTCGTCGAGATCCGCGCCGCAGCGGGGAGCGCGCTTCCATCGAGGGCCGCCCTCACCCCCTCGACGAGGATCACGACCCCGAGCGCCCCGGCGTCGACGACGCCGCTCTCGCGAAGCACGGGCAGCAGGTCGGGCGTCTCCTCGAGCGCCTGGCGCCCTTCGGCCAGCGCCGCATCGAGTATGCCGACGGCCGTTGACGCCTCCGTCGCCTCGGCGGCCTCGGCCATGCGCCGAGCGATGGTCAGCATGGTGCCCTCGACGGGGTCCTCGACGGCGGCGTACGCGGCGTCGGCCGCCTCGCGAAGCGCCGCGGCGATCGCCTCGCCATCGAGCTCGTGCCGGCCCGCAAGCGCCGCCGCGGCACCGCGAACCAGTTGGCTGAGGATCATTCCGCTGTTCCCGCGGGCGCTGACAAGCGTCTGCCGCACGACGTACTCGCCGCGCGGGTCCGCCGGCTCGCCGGCCGAGTCGACCGCGGCCCGCTCCGCGGCACGGGCGGTGAACAGCATGTTGGTTCCGGTGTCGCCGTCGGGGACCGGAAAGACGTTGAGGTCGTCCAGCTCGGGCGCTCGCGCCGCGAGGGACGCGCGGGCGAGTCCGAGAGCCCGAACGAGCGGGTCGGACGGAGTGCCGGCCGACTCCACGGGAGGCGTGCTCACCGCGAGCCCGCGCCATCGAGCGGGCGCGGGGCGCCGAACAGGCTGAGCTGTCGGTCGGCCACCAGGCCGGACACCGAGACGCCGAACAGCCGCAGCGCGCCGGGTCGCTCGATCTGGGCGCGGGCGAGGAGCGCGTCGGCGACGCTCCAGATCGTCGCGGGGTCGTCGACCGCGGCCGGAAGGGTGCGTCCGCGGGTGACGGTGGTGAAGTCCGGGTACCGCATCTTGACGGTGACCGTGCGTCCGGCGACGCCCCGGCGGCCGAGCGTTGCCGCGAGCCGCTCGGCCATCTCCCTCCCACGCGCCGCAAGCTCGGCCCGATCGGACACGTCGCTGGGGAAGGTGCGCTCGGTCGAGACCTGAAGCCGCTCCGCCGGCTCGGCTCGGACGGGCCGAGGATCCACGCCGCGAGCGCGTTGACGAAGGAGCTGCCCGTGGGATCCGCGAAGAGCTCGTTCGACGGCGCGGTCATCGAGCGCGGCGAGCTCGCCGATCGTCTCCACGCCGGCGCGGCGGAGCCGCTCCTCCGTGCGCGGCCCGGCACCCGGAAGCGCCCTCACGGGGAGCGGCGCCAAAAAGCGCGCCTCCTCTCCGCGCGCAACCAGGGTGATGCCGCCGGGCTTGTCGCGATCGGATGCGACCTTCGCCACGACCTTGCAGGCCGCCACACCCATCGAGCACGAGAGGCGCACACGCTCGCGCACCGCCCGCTGGATGGCGATCGCCGCGCGCTCGGAGTCGCCCGGGGGCAACTCGACGTAGCCTTCGTCGAGCCCGACCACCTCGACCACCGACGCCTCGTGCCGGACGGTCCGCCAGACACGGCCCGACCACTCGCGATAGTGCGCGACGTCGGGCCTGACGAAGATCGCGGCCGGGCACCGGCGGCGGGCCTCCGCGCAACTCATGGCGGAGCGAATGCCGTAGCGGCGCGCGGCGTAGCTCGCGGTCGCCACGACACCTCGTCCGGCCGGGTCGCCACCCACGACGACGGGACGGCCGCGAAGCTGCGGCCGACGGTGCAGCTCGACCGCCGCGAAGAACGCGTCCAGATCGAGGTGGGCGATCATCGGGGCGGCGAAGCCCGGATCAGCCCGTGCCCTGCGGCGCGAGCGCGACGTCACTCAGGGCGAGCACGACCTCCTCGGTGAACTGCGTGCCGACGCTCTCGCGACAAACCTCGACGGCCTCCTCGGACGTGCGGGTCGGCCCGTAGTCCCGCGCGCCCGCCATGTCGTCGTAGGCGTCGGCAGCGCCCAAGATGAGCGCACCCTGGGGAATCTCGCCGGCCGTCAGGCGGTCCGGGTATCCCTTGCCGTCGACGCGCTCATGGTGGTGCCGAACCCAGCCGCATTGCTCCTCCGTGAGGACCCCGGCCGCGATCCGAGCTCCGATCGTCGAGTGCTGCTTCATGAGCTCGTACTCGTTGGGGGTGAGCGGGCCGGGCTCGGCGATGATCCTGTCCGGCACGCCGATCTTGCCGACGTCGTGCAGCAGACCCGCTTCGCGGATCTGCTCGGCGCGCTCGTCGCTCCACCCGAGCCGCCGGGCCATCGCGACCGCCAGATTGGCCACGTTCTCGCTGTGCACCTGGGCTCCCGCACCCTTCGCGTCGACCGCCCCGGCGAGCGCCCGCAACGCACGGAGCGCCTTCGCGCGCTCGCTCTCGGACAGGATCTCGATGTCCTCGGCCGAGTCGCGGCGCGCCCGATCGCGCCCGTGGCTCTCGGCCCGGTTGTCGAAGGTGACCGCCGTGGCAGCGGGGCGAGGCGAGGCCTGCTCGGCCTCCTTCCGCGCGGAGACATCGCGCAGCGACACCGCCACGCCGCCCTCCAACGGCACGATCAGGCGCCACAGCCAGGTCGCCGCCACCCCCGGCGCGCTGCCGACGTCCACGTCCTCCTCGATCGTCTCGCCGCTGCTCATGGCCCTGTCGCACTGCTCGACGAAACCGGCGCCGCGCTCGCCCATGGCGGCTCGTACGCCTGAGTTGAGCAGGAACTCGCGCGACCGGCCGAGCATGGCCGCCGCCGCCGCGTTGACCTCCCAGCAGCGCATGTCGAGCAGGTGTCCGTCGGCGTCCCTCACCGGCTCGAGGATGACGACGCCGTCGGGGCTCCCGTCGAGGGCGGCGCGAAAGCGCTCCCCCGCTTGCCGCGCCGGCGTGATGCCCTGCATGGTGACGGCAAGTCCATCCTCAAACGGCTCCGCCCGCACGGATGCCCAGCGCTTGGTCGAGTCCAGGAACGCGCTGAGCTCGATCGGCACGCCGGTGCTCCGAGCGCGGCGGAAGCTGGCATCGATTCCGGCGTGGACAAGCTCCGGAAACAACTCGAAGAGATCGAGGCCGATGACGCCGTGGCGATCGAC
>JAUVQP010000063.1 GCA_030598075.1 Miltoncostaeaceae bacterium
AAACCCCGCGGGGCAAGGACGCAGCGTCATCGCCATGGTTGAGCCCATGGCGATGACCGAGGACACCGCATCCGCGATGGTTTGCAGCGAGGAAGAACGGGGCAAAGGTTTCCTGACACGGCACTAGTCGACTCGCGGCGCCGGTTGCGCCCGCACGCCAAGCTCCCGTAGCTGCGCCTCAGCGACCCGGGCCGGAGCCTCCGTCAGCGGGTCCGCGCCGGTGGCGGTCTTCGGGAAGGCGATGACCTCACGGATGGAGCGCTCGCCCGCGAGGAGCATGAGCAGGCGGTCCAGCCCCAGGGCGATGCCTCCGTGGGGCGGAGCGCCGAGCCGGAGCGCACGCAACAGGAAGCCGAACTTCTCCTCCGCCTCGTCGGGCTCGATGCCGATCACTTGGAGCGCCCGGACCTGGAGCTCGGGGTCGTGAATTCGAATGCTGCCCCCTCCGATCTCGAGACCGTTGAGGACGATGTCGTAGGCCTGGGAGAGCGCCGCGCCGGGATCAGCCGCGAGCGCCTCGGCGTCCTCCTGGCGCGGCGCCGTGAAGGGATGGTGGAGCGAGTCGAAGCGGCCCTCGTCCTCGTTCCAGGCCACGAGGGGAAAGTCGAGCACCCACACGGGTGCCCACGCGCCCTCGTCGATGAGACCGAAGCGCTCGGCGTATCGGGTGCGAAGCGCGCCGAGGACCCGCTGAGCGATGTCCTCGGCGTCGGCGACGAGGGCGATGAGATCGCCCGGACCCGCTCCGAGGTCGTCGGCGAGCCCGTCGAGGAACCTCGCCACCGGCGACCGCAACCCGTCCTCCTCGACGACGGCCCAGACGAGCCCTTTCGCCCCGAGCTCCTGCGCCTCCGCCACCAGCCCGTCCCCGTCCTTGCGCGACAGCCCCTCGCCCGCCCCGGGGACGACGATGCCGCGGACCACGCCTCCGGCCGCGATCGCCGCCTCCAGGATCGCGAACCCCGAGCGTGCGGCGGCCTCAGACCAGTTTCGGACGCGAAGGTCGTAGCGGAGGTCCGGCCGGTCGGTGCCGTAGTCGCGCATGGCGTCGGCGTAGGACATGCGGGGGAACGGCGTCGGCAGCCGCTCTCCGGCCTCGGCGAACGCCGCGCTCAGCACCAGCTCGACGAGCCCCATGATGTCGTCCGGCTCGACGAACGACGCCTCGATGTCGACCTGGGTGAACTCGGGCTGACGGTCCGCGCGGAGGTCCTCGTCGCGGAAACAGCGCACGAGCTGGTAGTAGCGCTCGATGCCTCCGACCATCAGAAGCTGTTTGAAGAGCTGGGGGCTCTGGGGCAGGGCGTAGAACGCTCCCGGCTGGAGTCGGCTGGGCACGAGGAAGTCGCGAGCGCCCTCCGGCGTGGATCGCGTGAGGACGGGCGTCTCGACCTCGAGGAAGCCCTCGTCCTCCAAGGTGGTCCGGATGGCCCGCGAGACGGCGCTGCGCAACTCGAGCGCCCCGAGCCGCTCCGAGCGCCTGAGGTCGAGGTAGCGATAGGCCAGGCGTAGCTCCTCGCCCACCTCGACGGTCTCGTCCTCGACCGGGAAGGGCAGCGCCTCGGACTTGCCCAGCACCTCCACGCTCTCCGCATCGAGCTCGACGGCCCCGGTCGCCAGGTCGGGGTTGACCGTGTCGGACGAGCGCGCGCGGAGCGAGCCCTCGACCGACACCACGTCCTCCGCGCGCAGCCGGCGAGCCACGCGATGGGCGTCGGGGGAGCGCTCCGGGTGAAAGACGAGCTGGATCAGGCCGCTTCGGTCCCGGAGGTCGATGAACACGAGGCCGCCGTGGTCCCTCCACCGATGCACCCAACCGGCCAAGCGGACCGTCTCGCCCTCCGCGCCCACCGCGCCGACGGCGGTGTGTGTGCGATAGCGCCTCGACCCGATCACGAGAGGCTGCCCACCAGCTCGTCGATGGCGACCTGCACCTGCTCTCCGGTCGCCATGTCGCGCACGGTGGCCACCCCCTCCTCTGCTTCGCGCGGCCCGACGATAATCGCCCGCCGGGCGCGCAGCGCACTCGCCCGGCGCATCAACGACTTCAGGCTCCGGCCACCCCACCCCGCGTCGCACGCAAGCCCGCGGGAGCGCAGCTCCGCCAGCAGGGGCAGGTACCGAACCCGTAGCTTCCGGTCCGGGACCGCCAGATAGCAATCGATGCCGGGGGGCTCCGACTCGTCGTCGCCCAGCGCCAAGACGATTCGCTCGATGCCCGAGCCGAAGCCGACCCCCGGGGTCGGGGGCCCGCCCAGCGACTCGACGAGCCCGTCGTAGCGCCCGCCGCCGCCGATGCCGCTCTGGGCGCCGAGGCGGTCGCAGGTGAACTCGAAGACCGTGTTGGTGTAGTAGTCGAGTCCCCGCACGAGGGTGGGGTCCTCGTCGTACACGACATCGAGGGCGTCGAGCCCCGCGAGCACCTCTTCCCGGTGCGTCCGCGCAGCGTCGGAGAGGTGATCGAGGAGCACCGGCGCCTCGGCCATGACCGCACGCGTCGCGTCATCGCTGGCGTCGAAGAGGCGCAGCGGATTCTGCTCCATCCGCTCGCGAGCGTCTCCGGGCAGGCTCGCGACGTGGCGATCCAAGTAGGCGCGCAGCTCGGCTCGGTAGGGACCGCGACTCTCCTCGTCCCCCATGTCGCCGACCCGAAGGCGCACGCCGGGGACCCCGAGCAGCCGATAGAGGGACGAGAGCAGGGCGATGGCTTCGGCATCGAGCAACGGGTCGTCGCTGCCAAGCGCCTCGGCCCCGAGCTGATAGTGCTCGCGGTAGCGCCCGGATTGGGCCCGCTCGTAGCGAAACATGGGCGCCACGTACCAGAGTTTCTGGGGCAGCGGGCGCTTGTGGAGACCGTTGGAGACGAAGGCGCGGGCGACCGGCGCCGTCCCCTCCGGCCGAAGAGTCAAGCTCCGCCCGGAGCCGTCCTGGAAGGTGTACATCTCCTTCCTCACGATGTCGGTGGCCGCCCCGACGCCGCGCGTGAAGACCTCGGTGTCCTCGAACGTCGGGGTCACGATGGGGCCGTACCCGTAGAGCGTGAACGTCTCGCGGGCCGCGTCGATGATGCGAAGGCGGCGGCGCCCCTCCTCGGGGAGCACGTCCCGAGTTCCCCTGGGCGGGGCGGGACGGTCGCTCACTCGCTGCCCGGGTGATCGCGCCGGAAGCGGCGCATCTGGATGCGGTAGCGCCACCGATCGAGCAACATCCCCAGAGGGATCATCGCGAGGAACGCGATGCCGCTGATGACGGCCGAGGTCTGCGTGCTCTCCTTAGCGATGAAGAGGAGGTAGGGGTAGAACAGGACCGCGACGAGCACCGCTCGGATGAGCACACCCCGGAACGACGGAACGCGCGGATGCGCGGTGCGCACCTTTTGCTTCTCGCGCTCCTCGGCCCTCTCTTGGGCCTGCCGCGCCGCGGGAGGCGGCCCGGCGCTCTTGCGCCGCTTCTTCTTCTTCGCCACCCCCCGCTACCGCCTCAGCTCGGGAAGGTGGGCGTCGATGACCTGGCCGGGGCGAAAGCCGCGCAGGCGGAGCGCCGACGGGCTCGCGCCGCGGAGCGCAGCGCCCGGAATGAGCCCGACGAGCTCGCTGTCGCCCGCATCGACCCCGAGCCGCTCGGCCTCGCGCCGGACGAAGGCAACCGCCATGGCGGGGGAGCTCAGACGGTAGTCCTCGAGGGTCATCGACACCTGCGGGGTGCCGGACGTCGCGAGATAGAGACCGAGCGCGCTCACCGCGGGAAGGCCGCCCCCGGACTCGCGCACGCGGGCCGCGATGGCGCGCGCGTGGTCCACGTGCGCGTGAGGCAGCCCGACGTTCCACGCGATGAGGGGCCCGCGCACGCCGACGAGCACGGCGCCGGCCGAGGGGTGCAGTCGCCGGGGACCGGCCTCCGGGATGAGCTCGCCCTCCTCCATCCGGCGCCTCAGCTCCCCGATCCCTCCGCGGCGGAAGTCGTGGGGCCGCGCGTGGTCCGGATCG
The DNA here is from genome assembly GCA_030598075.1 of Miltoncostaeaceae bacterium. GTDB lineage: Bacteria > Actinomycetota > Thermoleophilia > Miltoncostaeales > Miltoncostaeaceae > JARFPS01. Next base: position 3,987 of record JAUVQP010000063.1, read on the forward strand.
CGCGCGACCGCACCGTAGAGGAAGACGGGGAGCGCCAGCTCCTCGCCGATACGCGCGGCGAGCCCGCGCGCGATCTCGGAGGCCAGCGGCACGTCCGCCGGGCCCATGGCCACGATGGGCGCGACATCGAGCGCGCCGACGCGCGGGTGGACGCCCCGGTGCCGGCGAAGGTCAACGCGATCCAGGCACTCGGCCGCGAGCGTGACCAGGGCGTCCTGCAAGGTCAGCGGGTCGGCCGCGACGGTGAAGACGGCCCGGCCGTGATCGGCGTCGGCGTGGCGGTCGAGCACGCGGGCTCCCGTGGCTCTCACCGCCGCGGCCATGGCATCCAGCGTGGGCTCGTGCTCCCCCTCGCTGACGTTGGGCACCGCCAAGGCGGTCGGCCCGTCGAGCCCGCCGAAGAGGTCCGCATCGTCATGGCGCGGCGCCAGCTGGGCGCCGCTTCCGCCGTCCGTCTCCTGCACTGCCCTCCGCGCCCCTCTCCGTCCCATCGGCCCCCCGGTCCCGGTCGGGGACCCGCGCCGATCGCTGACCGGGCGGCGACCGGAGGCATGGCCGTCCCCTTCACCTTGCCATACGGGGCCGGTCGCGCGAGCGACGCCGGCCTCGGATGTCGGGTGCGCCCCATCGCCGCCCTGCGCCTCATCGGAGGGCGGACGGGCGACGTCATCGCCATCCTCAAGGGTCGAGGGGTGCGGCGTCGCGAACGGCTCGACCGGGCGCCGGCACCCGGTTGAGCGCCGCTTCCGGCTGCTCTACGTTTACCAGTGAACTACATTGCCGATCCTCCTTCGCCTCATCGGGTTCCTGCGCCCCTATCGGGGACTGGTGCTGATCACGGCCCTCGCGGCGGCCGGCGTCATGGCCACATCGCTGACCCTGCCGTACCTGACGGGCCGGGTGATCGACGAGGTGCTCCTGGACCAGCGGGAGGACCGGCTGTGGCCGTTGGTCGGCGCGATCCTCGCCGCCTCGGTCGCCCGCTTCGCGTTCGCCGTGGTGCGCCGCACGGTGTCAGGCCGGGTCAGCCTCGGCGTCGAGTACGACGTGCGCGGGCTGCTCTTCGGCCATCTCTCGCGCATGTCGCTGTCCTACTTCGACCGGATGTCGGTGGGGCAGCTGATGTCGCGAGCGAGCACCGACCTTCAGATCGTTCGGTTCTTCGTCGGCTACGGGCTGGTCTTCCTGTTCATGAACGCGTTCACCCTCATCCTGGTGACGCTGCTCATGCTGCTCATCGACTGGCAGCTCGCGCTGCTGTCGCTCGCGATGGGCCCCGCGCTCCTGACCATCGCCTGGCGCTACACGCGGCGAAGCAACCCGGTCCTGCTCGACGTGCAGCAGCGAATCGGCGAGGTCGCCCAGGTCGCGGAGGAGAGCGCGGTGGGCATCCGCGTCATCAAGGCGTTCGGTCGAGAGTCCGATCGGAGCCGGCACTTCGGACGCACCGCGACGAGAGCGTTCGATCGCAGCATCGACGCCGCCCACATCCGCGCCCTCTATCAACCGGCCATGAGCTTCGTGCCCGCGCTCGGGCTGGCCGTCGTGCTGTTTGTGGGGGGCCTTCAGACGATCGACGGCCGGTTGACCCTCGGCGAGTTCGTCACCTTCTACCTCTATCTGGCGCTCCTGATGGCCCCCTTCCGCTCCCTCGGCACGCTCGTCGGCAACGCCCAGCGCGCGATCGCGGGCGGTCGACGCATCTTCGAGGTCCTGGACGAGGACCCCGGGATCTCGCAGGCGCCCGACGCCGTGGCCCCTCCCGCCGGATCGGGTCACGTCAGGTTCGAGGGCACGTCCTTCGGCTACGAGGGCGCACCGGATCTGCTTCGCTCGGTGGATCTGGACATCCCCGCGGGTCGCACCGTGGCTCTCATCGGTGCGACGGCGTCCGGCAAGACCACGCTCACCCAGCTCGTCCCGCGCTTCTACGATCCCGACGCCGGCCGCGTGCTGCTCGACGGAGTCGACGTGCGATCGCTCAGGCTCGACGATCTGCGGCGCGAGGTCGGCATCGTCCCCCAGGACCCATTCCTCTTCTCGGCCTCCGTCCGGGACAACATCGCCTTCGGCCGACCCGACGCCACCGACGACGAGGTCCGCGGCGCCGCGCGGCTCGCCCGCGCGGCGGACTTCGTCGATGCGCTTCCCAGAGGCTTCGCCACGCGTATCGGAGAGCGTGGCTTCACCCTCTCCGGCGGGCAACGCCAACGCATCGCGATCGCCCGGGCGATCCTGTCCGATCCGCGCGTGCTGATCCTCGACGAGGCCACCGCATCGGTGGACGCCTCGACCGAGCGCGAGATCCACGACGCCCTGCGAGCCGTGACGAGGGATCGCACGACGATCATCATCGCCCACCGCGCGTCCACGATCGCGCTGGCCGACGAGCTGGTGGTCCTCGAGGAGGGGCGGATCGTCGCGCGAGGCCGCCACGAGGACCTCTACTCGGTCAACGATCTCTACCGGGAGATCTACGACTCGGGCCTGACTCGACCCGACTTTGTGGGCGTCGAGGAGTGAGCACCCTCGCCCGGCACGACGCGGCCCCCCGCCCGCGCCGAAAGGTTCGCCGCCTCGCCCCGTACTTCCGCCCGTACCTCGGTCGGACGCTCCTCACGGTGACGCTCATGCTCGTGATCACGGGAACCCTCCTCGCCGGCCCGGCGCTGGCTCAGGTCGGCATCGACGACGGCATCAACGCCGGCGACAAGGGAGTGCTCGCGATGGCGGTCATCGCGTTCGTCGGCGTCGGCGCGATCGGGTGGCTCGCCGGCTACTACCAGTTGTACCTGTCGAGCTGGGTGGGGCAGCGAGTGCTGCTCGACCTTCGCGGAGACACCTTCGAGCACCTCATGGGTCTCCAGCTCGGCTACCACGAGCGGACGCCCACCGGGTGGACCGTCGCCCGCCTGACCAGCGACATCGAGGCCCTCAACCAGCTCGTCACCGACGGGGCCACGTCGCTGGTCATCAACGGCCTGACCCTGGTCGGCGTCATCGCCATCCTCTTCGCCTACGACCCCAAGCTGGCGCTCGCCGCCTTCCTCATCCTGCCGCCCCTCGCGCTGGGGACGGCGATCTTCCGCACGCTCTCCGCGCGGCTCTACCGCCGCGCCCGGGAGCGCAACGCCGACGTGCTCGCCGCACTTCAGGAGACCCTGGCGGGAATGAGCGTGGTGCAGGGCTTCGGACACGAAAAGCGCTCGGCGGAGGAGTTCAGCGGGGTCAACGAACGCTACCGCCGCGCCAACATGAGCACGATCCGTCTCTCCGGGATCTACTTCCCCAGCGTCGAGATGCTGGGCGGCATCGGCATGGCGGTCATCCTCTATTTCGGCGCCCGACGTGTGCTCGACGCCGACCTGACCGTGGGGGTCATGGTGGCCTTCCTGGGCTACATGTCGAGCTTCTTCGACCCCATTCAGCAGCTCTCTCAGCTCTACAACACCTTCCAGGCCGCGATGGCGGCTCTCGAAAAGATCTTCGGGGTGCTCGACACCCAGCCGGAGCTCGGCGACGCTCCGGACGCGGCCCCCCTGCCCCCGATCCGCGGCGACATCGAGCTGCGCCGCGTGACCTTCGGATACGACGGAGACGCGGTGCTGCACGACCTGGACCTCCACATCCTCCCCGGACAGACCGTGGCTCTGGTCGGACCGACCGGCGCCGGCAAATCCACGCTCGCCAAGCTCATCGCCCGCCTCTACGACCCCGACTCCGGCCAGGTGCTCGTCGACGGCCACGACCTTCGCGACGTGACCCAGAGCTCGCTGCGATCACAGCTGGCCATCGTCCCCCAGGAAGGGCACCTGTTCGCCGGCACGATCGCGGACAACCTGACCTTCGGGCGGCCCGAGGCGAGCGAGTCCGAGGTGCGCGCCGCGTGCGAGGCGATCGGCATCCTCTCCATGATCGAGTCGCTGCCGGGGGGACTCGACGCCCAGATCACCGAGGGCGGCGGAGGGCTGTCCGCGGGCCAACGCCAGCTCATCGCCTTCGCCCGGGCGCTGGTGTCGGACCCACGCCTGCTCATCCTCGACGAGGCCACCTCGTCGGTCGACCTGCGCTCCGAGGCCCGTATCGAAAGCGCGATGGACAGTCTGTTCGCCGGGCGAACCGCGGTGGTCATCGCCCACCGCCTCTCGACGATCCGCGGCGCGGATCGCATCGCCGTGATCGACGGCGGGCGGGTCGTCGAGCAGGGAACGCACGACGAGTTGATCGAGGCGGGAGGGCGCTACGCCGAGTTGTACGCCGACTGGGAAGCGCTGCCCGTCTAGTGCCGTGTCAGGAAACCTTTGCCCCGTTCTTCCTCGCTGCAAACCATCCCGGATGCGGTGTCCTCGGTCATCGCCATGGGCTCAACCATGGCGATGACGCTGCGTCCTTGCCCCGCGGGGTTTTCGC
>JAUVQP010000051.1 GCA_030598075.1 Miltoncostaeaceae bacterium
CCCCGATCCCCCTCAAGCCGTGTGCGGCCGCGAGCGGTGTCGCGTCCAGCATGGCGCCCGTCATGCGGGGCCCCGCGCCTACGCCGTCGCGCGCGGGTCGGGAGCCGCCAGCGCCGAGATCTGGTAAACGAGCAGTTCGCTCGAGAGGCCCCGAGTCAGCCACTCCAGCAGACGTGCCGCAGGACGTACCGGGGGGTGCCCGCGGGAGATCACCTGAAAGCCCGCGCCGCGCAGCGCCGCCTCGAGGTCGTCGGAGGTGAACCAGCGCAGGTGGGTCACGTCGCGATGCCCAGAGTCCGCGTAGCGAAAGCTGCCCCGGATCAGGAGGTCTCGCGCCAGCGAGAAATGACGCGCGTTCGGCACCGAGACGTGCAGGTGCCCGCCGTTCGAGAGGCGCAGTCTGAGCTCCGCCAGCGCCGACCACGGGTCGAGTACGTGCTCCAGCACGTCGTAGCAGCAGATCGTGTCGAACGGGCCCTCCAATTCGGGGAGCGCGTTGTCCAACGTTCGCACGATCACCCTGTCGTACCCCCGCGCCGCCTCGGCCGCGGCCTCCCGGTCCGGCTCGACGCCCGTGATCTCCGCCGCGCCCGCGCCGCGCAGCGGTCCACCCGCGCCGCCCGCGCCGCAGCCCACGTCGAGCACCCGCCCAAGCGGTCGCGGAAGCTGGGCCACGAGCTCCGCACGATCCTGCTCGAAGTAGCCCGCAGGCTTGTCCGAGATGCGCGGTCCCACGGTGGAGTCCACATGCGGCACGGTCCGAGACGATACCGACGCGCGGACGGTGTCGAGGTCGCCCGTCCGCGACGACGACAGGCGCCGGCACACGTGCGGGCTCGGCGCGGCGCTCTCAGTGCCCGGTTCCCCAGCGGGCGGCGACTCTTGCGCGCCGCGCCCGCGCCCGTCTCCGAGGTGCCCGATGCGGATTCGTCGGGCGCGCCGCTGACTCGGACCTCCGCCGCGCCTGCGAGCCCGCCTCCGACGTCGTTCTCTGTGCCTCTGACGGCGGCGTTGTCGGTGCTGCCCTGGCTCGTGGGCGACGGCACTCCCGCGGCGGGCACGGCCCGGAGAGCAGGCACGTGGCGACAATCCCGATGACCGGGGGCCGTCGTACGACGCGCCGACGCTACTACCTCACCGCGACCCGGATGATGCGCGACCGTCCGGGTCGGAGCGGCCAGCCACGCTCCGCGGGAAGGCGAACGCGCATGGGCACGGTGAGGCCCGACACGCCGAAGCGCCAGGTGAAGGAGAAGCGCCCATCCCGCCGGACGCGGCCGTTGACCACGGGCCGCCAGCGGTGCCGCATGGGGTCCAGCCACTCGAGCACGATGGTCTTGCGCCGCGATCCGCCGAGGCGCGCCGGAGCGGGCCAGATGCGCCCAAAGATCCGCACGGCCTGGCCTCGCTGTGCGCTTGCGCGCGACGCCGCCAGCGTGACACGCGGCCGAAGCAACACGCGAATCCGTGCGCTTGCGCGCCGAGGGAGCAGCGTCTTCCCGGCGGGTGCGCCGACGCGGATGAGCCCGCTTGCCTCGGGCCGAACGCGCACCCGATATCTGCCGTTCGCGCGGGTGCGGGTCGTGCCGATGACCCGTCGCTTGTAGCCCTGAACGTGGAGGAGCTCTCGTCGCAGCGGTCGACCCGCCCGGTCGCGGAGACGCCCGGTGATCGTCAGCCGCTGGCCTCCCCGCAGCGCCCGGACGAGGGTGCGACGGCCACGCCGACGCTCGACGCGGGCGCCGGCCACGGAGACCGTGAGCCGGCTTTTGCGAAGACGCGCGAAGCGATCGCGCGCAGTGCTGCCCGCACCCAGGAGCTCCGCGCCGGTGATCGCCAGTCCGCCGACGGTGGCGGAGGCTACGTTGCCGGATGGATCGCAGACGACCACGCGTACCCGGTAGGCCCCGGCCGGAAGGCCCGCGACGGGAAGCGCGGCGGAGTGGGTGCCGGCTCCGAGTTCCGCGCTGGCGACCTCGCGCCATGCGCCGTTCGTGCCCGGACCGCTCACCTGGAGCGACGTCGCGCACGAGCGCAACCGTCCGCCGGCGTCCTGCTGCGTCCAGGTGAGCTTCCAGGGGGGTCCTCCAGCAAGCGCGAGATCGGTGACCGAGGGGGGAGTGGAGTCGACCGCTGCGCCGATCGAGGCGGTCTCGGAGATATTGCCCGCGCCGTCGTAGACGCGCAGCCGCAGCTGGAGCGGGCCGTCCGGGAGGCTCGACGCATCCACGCTGAGCCTGCCCGCGCCGGAGGCCGCCGCCTGGTCGGTCATCGTCTGCCAGCTCCCCCCCCTGCGGCGCTGAACCACCGCGCGGGCGACGCCGGACAAGGCGTCCTGTGCGATCCACGCCACGTCGACGGTGCCGGACGCGCCCGTGGTGAAGCTGACGTTGCTGACCTCGGGGCTCGTGTTGTCGACGCGGACCGTCATCCTTCGCTCGGCGAAGAGGCTGTTGCCGAGGCCGCCGCCGTTCCGCGCGCGAACCCGCATCAGATGGCTGCCGTCGGTCAGCCCACCCAGGTCGAGATCGACGTTGTGGGCTCCCGGTCCGGCGTCCGGCGTCGCCAGCCGCAGCCAGCCGCCCGCGGCGCTCCCGTCGAGCGCAAGGTTGGCCTCGAACTCGGAGGCGCCCAGCCCGAATGCGGCCTGCAGGTTGTCCGACTGCTCGTAGCCGAGGACGAGGCTTCGCACGTGGCCCCGGGGCGGCGCGCCGAGACTCAGGCTCGGCGCCGTCGTATCCACCGCCACCTGCTGCGGTCCGGCGGCGTAGCCGACGTTGCCGGCGTGGTCGGTGACCCGAGCGCGCCACGCGTGGAGCCCGTCGGGAACCGTCGAGGTGCGGACGCTTCCGTCGGCGAGCGTCGCAGCCCCCGTCTGCGTAGCGATGGTCGACCAGGCGCCCCCGGTGGCACCGTCGCCCGCGTCGTTGATCTCGACTTGGGTTTGGGCCACTCCGCTGGTGCCGTCGGTAGGCGCGACCACGAACCTTCCGTAGCCGGGCGTAGCGGTGTGGGCGGCCGACAGGTTCGAGGCAGACGGTTCGGTGAGGTCGATCGACAGGGTGCCGGTCGCGGTGGCGCCGCCGGTGCCGTCGCCGTCCGCTTGGACGACGACCCGGTGGACGCCATCGCCCACCGGGACGATGCCCGCGTTCACCGAGTGGGAGCCAGCCCCCGGAAAGCCCCGGTAGTGCAGCTGACCACCGATGGTGATGCGCTGCTCGCCGACGCCATCGCCGCCGAAGTTGTCGCTCGTACTCCAACGGATCTCGGAGTGGGTTTGGCTGGTGTTGATCCAGCCGCCCTGGAGCGACGTGACGCTCACCGTCGGCGGCGTCAGGTCGCGCACGATGATGCGTGGATGATCGATGAAGTATGTGCGCTGGCCCTGCTGTCTCGTCGAGGTCTGGACGAGCCTCAGATGAACGTTGCAGGTGCCGGCGGCGAGGCCGATGTCGTAGGCCTGACCCCCCGCCGGCGACCGGGGAATGTAGGCGTCCGGGATCGACCACACCCGCGCCAGATCGGCGAGGACGTCCATCTCCATGTGGCTCGGTGCGGCCGTGCGCAGCGCGCTCCACTTCACCTGGGAGATGACGCTGCCGGAGACCGGGCACGCCCAGTTCATTTGCCAGGTGGTGCCAGCCAGGGCCGGGTCGAGGCTGCCGGAGCTGATCGTCCACACGTCGTTGCTGACGCCGGACGCGAACTGCGACCCCGTCGTCCACGTGGGGGAGCTTCCGTACGCGTAGAGGTTGCCCGTGGTCGCGGTCGCCGGTACGGCGGCCGCGAGGAGGACCGCTCCGGCCACCGGTCCGACGCGGAGGGGGCGGATCATGGCCCGAACTCCAACGCGACGGCCGGCGAAGGTCCGGACGGCGCGACGGCCGGGGAGGGCCAGGGGCGTGAGGACACGTCCACGGAAACGGCGGGCGGCGTCGCGGCAACTTTCGCCGGGGTGCGAACCGCCGCCGCCTCGCGTCGGGCCGCGGGCCCCTGAGCCGGCGTTGTCTTCGCCGCGCGCGTCTCTGCCGGGACGCGCGGTCCAGATCGCGGGTCGCGCCCCGACATCGCGAGCGCGGGCTCGGGTCGCAGCACCTTTGGCGGTTCCCGTTGCGCGGTCGGCGAAGTCGCGCGTCCGCTCCGGTCGGACCCGTCGATGCCGGTCGCCGCCGGAGGCGGTTGCGTATCGACTTTGACGGCGTCGACGACAAGGGGGGCCCCCGCGGCGCCGGCGATGGCCACGGTGGCTGCACCAAGCCCGATCTTGGTGGTTGCCGCCGCGTACACGTCGGTGGCGAGCTGGGCGAGCTGGGCGAGGCGGAAGCTCACGGTGCCGGCGGCGCGCTCCCAGTGGGCGAGCATGGGAGTCGGGTCGGCATCGATCGACTGCTCGGCCGCGTGGGCGAGCAGGGCCCCCGGCACCAGAGCCCCAAGCCACTCGTGCGACTGGCGCCGGCTGCGGAGGTCTGCGCGGCAGGCCTGGCAATGGCGTATGTGCCGCCCGAGCTTCCGCTCTTCTCCCCTCGAGGCCTCGCCGGCTCCGACGCGCTCGATGGTGTCGCGAAGACCGTCACACACGTCTCCGCCGGCGAGTCGGAGCTCCCACGCGTGGAGCGACCGCCGGCCTTCCAGGACGGAGCGCTCGACCTTGCGCCGCGAGTACCCGGTGATGGTGCAGATGGCCTGGTAGCTCGCGCCCGCCGACTGCAGCATCAGGCAAATGCGCTGAGCCTGGGTCAGGCTGGCGAGCGCGTCTTGGAGGCCGCGTAAGCGCATGCGCCACTCGGCCACGCCTTCCGGGCTCGGCCCGACGTCCGCGGCCTCGGCGAGTGACTCCCCGACGTCTTCTCCGGGCGCGGGGCCCTCGCGCCGGCGCGTCCTGCTCACCGCGAGCGCCTCGTGCTTGAGAACCGCGAAGAGCCACGAGAGGAACCGGCGATCCTCGGTGACCGGCGCTCGGGTCAGCGCGACCTCCAAGGCGCGCTGGTAGGCGTCCTCGGCGTCCTCGACGGAGTCCGTGTATCGCCCGGCAAATCGGATCAGGCCCGGTCCGGACGCCAGGGCCCGACAGACTGCGTGGCGCCGTTCCTCGTCGGTGGGTTCGGTTGGATCAGCCATCGTGAAGATCGGCAAAACTAGCAGCGCCAAGCGTAGATTCGCTCATGGCGCGGTTCCAGCACCGACAAAGAGTGATTGCCTCACACTCTCTAAGAGGTTGCCCGACGACGGATTCGCCCCCGTGCCGGCCGCCGACAACGCGCAAAAGTCCGGTGACAGCGGATGATTTCATCGAGGTGGCCGATGGCTGTGCTCTCCCCGGCTACCCTCGCCGGCATGCCGCCACTTCTTCACCGCCACGACTTCCGGATCGTCATGGCCGAGGTGGACATGGCCCAGATCCACTTCATCGCGATGTACCGGTGGATGGACCGTGGCTTCAGCGAGTGGCTCGCCGAGGAGGGTCATCCCTTCACGCGCCTGCTGGAGGAGGGTCCGGGGATTCCCATCGTGGAGAGCCGGTGCCGATTCCTCGCGCGCGTGCGTCTCGACGACGAGTTGACCCTGCGGACCTGGGTCTCGGGGATCGGCCGCACGTCGTTTCGCAGTCGACACACCTTTCACCGCGGCTCCGAGCTCGCCGTGGAGGGCGAGTTCGTGCACGTCTGCGTGGATCGTGAGACGCGGGAGACCCAGCCGGTGCCCGGCTGGTTGCGGGAGGCGGCGTTCCCCGACGATTTCGTGTCGGAGGCCGACTGACCGCCGCGGCCGGGGCGTGGCGCTCCGGCCTTGAGGCGTGACGGGCGACGGGGCCAGACTGGCCCACATGATCGAGCGACACGAAGCCGAGCCCGCGGCGCCGCGCTTCTACGTTTGGCTCCGTCCGGGGCGCCTGGCCATCGCGGAGCGCCCCGGAAGGGGCGGACGGAGCCACCGGAAGGCGGTGCGCGATGCCGAGATCGCTTGGTGGTGCGCCCACGGCGTAACCGCCGTCGTCTCCGCCATGAGGTCGCGCCACGGCCTCGTGGAGTACGCGCTCGCCGATCTCACACTGCGCTGGGAGCCGCTCGTGGACCTCGATAGCGGCCCACGCCGGCTCGCGGGGCTACTCGACACGGTGTTGGAGCTTCTCGAACACGGCGACGGCGCTGTGCTGGTACACGCCGACCGCGCGAACGAATGGCTCGCGGCGATCGACGCTGCGCTCCGGGTTGCCCTCGGCTTGGCCGACGACCACGCCGAGGGCCTCCGGCACGCCGCCGCCGACGGCCTGCCGGTAGGGTCTCTCGCCACCGCGCTCGTGGGCGGGGCGCCGGGTCCGGCGCCATGACGAATCGCTCCACGGCGCGCTCCACGCATGAGCCCGCCGCCGCCCCGCGAATCACGTCCGCCCCCGTGCCGAGGCGCGCGCCCACGGGTGCTCGTGGACGGCCGTCTCATGCGGCGGCGCCGCACCGGCGTGGCGACGTACATCCGCGACCTTCGCACGGCGCTGGAGCGGGTGCCCGACGCTCGGATCGCGACGCGTTGGGCGCTGGGCCCGCCGGGCCTGCCACGCCGGGGGGCGATCACGAGCCTCGGCAACCTGGCGCTGGATCTCGTGTGGCTGCACGCCTGCGTCCCGCTGCGCGCGGTGGCCGGCGGGGCGGCGCTCATCCACGCTCCGGTCAACTGGGGTCCCTGGTGGAGCCCCACGCCGCTCGTGGTGACGGTGCAGGACCTGACCTGGGAGCGCCTGCCCGGGGCGTATCCTGCGGGGTTTCGCCGCTACGCGCGCATCTTCGCGGGGCGCACCGCGCGCCGGGCGCGGATGGTCATCGCCACCTCACGCTCCACCGCGCGTGATCTGACGGAGCTCTACGGCGTCGCGCCCGAGCGCATCCGGGTTGTTCCGATCGGCGTCGGGCGGGACACCGAGCCGCCACGCGCGAGAGAGCCGTTCCTTCTCGCGGCGGGCGTTTTCCACCCTCGAAAGCGCATTCGCCAGCTGGTCGAGGGGCACACCCTCTACTGGAACCGCGCGGCCGAGGGTGCCGGGCGCTGCCGGCTCGTGGTCGTCGGCGCGGGGGGGGCTGACGAGGGCGCGGTGCGCGCGGCGGCCGGTCCGGGCTGTGAGCTGCGCGGATTCGTCGACCGCTCCGAGCTGCTCGACCTCTACCGGAGGGCGACGCTGTTGGTCTACCCGTCGGCCTACGAGGGGTTCGGCCTCCCGGTGTTGGAGGCAATGGCTCACGGCTGCCCCGTGTTGGTGGCGCGAAACAGCTCGATTCCCGAGGTGGGCGGCACGGTGGCGCGCTACCTTCCGGACGCCTCGCCCGAACGAATCGCAGCCTCTCTGGCGCAGACGCTCGCCGATCCCGTGGATCTCGCGCGGAGAAGCCGCGACGGACGGCTGTGGAGCGCGCGGTTCTCGTGGGAGCGCGCCGCGGCGGAGACGCTCGCCGTCTACGAGGAGGCCATGAGGTGATCTCGATGGGCTGGGGCCGCCTCATGCGGCGGAGCTGGGCGATCGGGCTGGCCTGGCTGGCGCGCGTCATACGGACCGGCCGTCTCGTTGATGCGCGCCAGGGCCTCTACCGCCTCTTGGTGCCGCTCGAGCCGTGGCGCTTCTACGAGCTGGGGCACGTGGCGTCCGCGAGCTACGAGGGCCGCTGGCTCGATGTGGGAAGCCCGAAACTCCTCGCCAGCTCGCTTCAGGCGGCGGGGCGGGGCGAGTGGGTGGCGGTCGATCTGTTCTCCGACGAGATCGAGCGCTGGCGCCGGCTCGACCCGCGGCTCGACCTTCGGGTGGAGGACGCCCGGTCGCTCTCGTTCGCCGACGGGACCTTCGACGGCTGCGCCTGCATCTCGGTCGTGGAGCACATTCCGGATGGAGGTGACGCGAAGGCCATGGCCGAGATCTGGCGGGTTCTGCGGCCCGGGGGGATGTTGCGCCTCAGCACGAACATCACGGCCCGCCCCGAGGAGCTCCTCGTCGACGAGCCGATCTACGGCGAGGCTTCGGAGGGCCGCGGCGAGCGGCTGTTCTTCGAGCGGCGCTACACGGAGGCCTCACTGCGCGCGCGGCTCCTGGGGCTGCCCTGGGAGGTGGTTCGCGCGGAGTGCGTGCGCGAGCGCCTGCCTGTACATCGGCTCTTCTTCGCGACCAAGCCGTTCTCGTTCCTCTTGGGGAACGCGCTGGCGCTCGTCTGCCCGCTCAACGCGCGCCGCATCCCGGGTCCGTCTGAGGTGCCGAACGGCACCCACGGGGTGGTCTCGCTGACGCTCAGAAAGCCGGCGTCGGACGCCGGCGTGGGCGCAGCTCGCGGCGCGGCTTCGTGAGTACCGGTGCGGAGGAGGGTCCGGCGACCCTCCGAGGCGGAGTCCAGCGGGGTCGGGGGTAGGGTCAGGCCGCGGATCTGGTTGCCGGGGGATGGAGAGCTTGGGTATGGCTGTGCGCTGGTGTGCATCGCGGCCGGCGGCGACGGCCGTCGCCGCGACGCTGCTCGCTGTTCTCGCAGCCGGGTGCTCCGGCGGCGGGGCCGAGCGGGCCGCGGCCGCGCCGAGCTCGCCCGCCGCGAGCATCCAGGACGACCTCCTCTACCAGCCGGGCGTCGACCCGGCTCCCCGCGTTCGCCAGATGGCGGCGCTGGGGGCGCGGGTGCTACGCGTGGACCTGCGGTGGGACCTCGTCGCGGGGCGGCGCCCCAAGCGTCCGCGCGATCCGCGCGATCCGGCCTACGACTGGCGCCGCTACGACCGCATCGTGTCGGCCGCGCGACGGAGCGGGATGCGGGTGCTGTTCACCGTGTGGGGAACGCCCTCCTGGGCGCGCGATCGGAGCGTGCGAGCGAGCGCGCGGTTTCCCGGTCGGGCGACACGTCCCGCGAACCCGGCCCACTTCGGCCACTTCGGCGCCGCCGCCGCGCGACGTTACGCCCCGCGCGGCGTTCGCCTATGGGAGGCTTGGAACGAGCCCAACCTACCGCTGTTCCTGCGCCCGCAGTTCAGGCGGCGCGGCGGGCGGTACGCGGCCGCGTCGCCCGCCACCTATCTGCGTATGCTTAACGCGTTCTACCGCGAGGTGAAGCGGGTGGATCGACGCGCGCGCATCGGTGGCGGAGTGACGG